>NZ_CP093313.1:6600000-6794547 GCF_025264625.1 Occallatibacter riparius | reverse complement strand
CTTTCGCTGCGGCGGTATTCTGAAAGCAGCATGAGCACTGCAGTTTCTACACATCCTGACGTCCTTCCGCAGCAATTTGGCAGCGACAACTACGCCGGCATCTGTCCTGAGGCCTGGGCTTCAATGGATGAAGCCAATCGCGGCTGTGCGCCCGCGTACGGCGACGATGTCTGGACCGAGCGCGCCGCGAATGCGTTCCGCGAGTTGTTCGAGACGGGTTGCGATGTCTTCTTTGTCTTCAACGGGACGGCGGCGAATTCGCTTGCGCTGGCCTCGCTGTGCCAGAGCTATCACAGCGTGATCTGCGCGGACGCATCGCACGTGGAGACGGACGAGTGCGGTGCGCCCGAGTTCTTCTCGAACGGCTCGAAGCTGCTGGTGTCGCACTCGGTGGATGGCAAGATGACGCCGGCGGGAATTCATGAGCTCGCCACCAAGCGCCAGGACATCCACTATCCCAAGCCGCGGGTTGTAACGATTACGCAATCGACGGAGATGGGGACTGTCTACAGCCTGGACGAGTTGCAGGCGATCTCCGAGGCCAGCAAGCGGCACGGCCTGTCGCTGCACATGGACGGCGCGCGGTTCGCCAATGCGTGCGCGCGCCTGGGCGCGTCGCCGGCCCAGATGACCTGGAAGAACGGCGTGGATGTGCTCTGCTTTGGCGGAACGAAGAATGGGCTGGCGGTGGGCGAGGCGGTACTCTTCTTTGATCACAAGCTCGCGGCCGATTTCGACTACCGCTGCAAGCAGGCGGGGCAGCTCGCGTCGAAGATGCGCTACCTGTCGGCGCCCTGGGTGGGAATGCTGGAGTCGGGCGCGTGGCTGCGGAATGCGGAGCACGCGAACCGCTGCGCAAGCTACTTTGCCCAGAAGATCGACGGGATTCCGGGAGTTCGGCTGGCGTCGGCGGCCGATGCCAATGCGGTGTTCATTCTGGCTTCAGAGCAGATTCTGAACAGGCTTCGGGAGCGCGGCTGGAGGTTCTATACCTTCATTGGCGGGGCGGCACGGTTCATGTTCGCGTGGGACTCGGAGTTGAGCCGGATTGACGAGTTGGTGAGCGATTTGAAGACCTGCGCGGAGTAAGAGGGGGCGAAATCGCCGGGACATGTGTTTACCACGGAGTAACTTTTAGAGTTCACGGAGCGAAATTTCGCCCTTGTTGCCTATGATTTTATGTAGATGGCTAAGTTGTAAAAAGTAATATACTTAGCCGGAAAACTGCTCGGAAAAGCGAATATTTGGAGAAGTAAAAACAGGGGGAGGGGTAGCTAATTTTCTAGTAACCCCACTCTGAAACTTCAAAGGGCCGCACTCTCGTTGACGGGGTGCGGCCCTGAATGCAGAGTAGCTTTTTTTAGCGCACGGATCTGTGATCGCTGTCACGGGTCTGAGTCAGATTTCGGCGACTCTGAAATGGTGGAGATCCCCGTTTGTCCTTTCGCTTACCGGAAGAGGTGCAGGACAAACCACACGAGCCAGAAGAAGAGGCCGATGGCGATCTCGACTGCCAGGTGAATGCGGAAGTTGCTTAGGCGCTTTCGCTTTGAGGCCGGGGGAGGCGGGGGTAGGGGGATGGGTGCCTTCGAGGGGAAGCGATAGACGCGAGCCCGGCGACCCACGAGCACAGAAGGGGTGGCACGAACCGTGCTCTCATGCTTCGAGATATCTAAAACCTGGCCCGCCAATTTCAATACTCCTACCCGGCTCGATCGGCCCGTGCTTCCAGACCTCAGACATTGCCATTGTTCCTCAAGCCCCGTCAATACCCAGTGATTGAAATCACTGCATCATGCGCGTCACATAGGCTGCCACCAAAGGGGTGGGTCCTATGATGGCTACCAGGAGATCGCCTTCATGAATCCTTCGGGGAACACCATCCTTATCACTGGCGGAGGCTCGGGTATCGGCCGTGGCCTTGCCGAGTCACTGCAGCAGTTGGGCAACCAGGTCATCATTGCCGGGCGGCGGCAGAAGGCGCTGGACGAGACGACCGCCGCAAATCCGGGGATGCAGTCGCTGATTCTGGATGTGGAGCAGGCGGGAGCCATTCGCTCGTTTGCGGCGGATGTGGTGGAGAAGTTTCCCGCGCTCAACGTGCTGATCAACAACGCAGGAATCATGCGCGCGGAGAAGCTGCTGGAACAACCGGAAGAACTAACAGACGCGGAGGCGATTGTCACGACCAACCTGCTGGGCCCGATCCGGCTGACGGCGGCGCTGTTGCCGCACCTGAAGCAGCAGCCGAAGGCGACGATCATGAACGTGTCGTCGGGGCTGGCGTTTGTGCCGCTGGCCTTGACGCCGAGTTACTGCGCGACGAAGGCCGCGATCCACTCCTATACGCAGTCGCTGCGGTGGCAGCTCCGGTCAAGCAATATCGAAGTGGTTGAGATCATTCCGCCTTACGTGCAGACGGATTTGATGGATGGCGCCGAAGATCCGCGGGCCATGCCGCTGAACGACTACATTGCGGAGACGGTTGCGTTGCTGACCAGCCAGCCGACGCCTCCGGAGATTGTTGTTGAGCGCGTGAAGCCGCTGCGGTTTGCCGCAGAGACAGGCACCTATGATGGCATCTTCAAGGGGATGAACTCGAACTTCTGAGAGGGTGTAAGGAGAGCCATGCTGCGTCGATTTCGGATCGTCGCTGTATTCCCGGTTTCGCTGTTGACCGTTCTGCTCATTACCCAGTGCTCCGGGGGATGGCATGATCCTTCGCCGCACTCGGTTCGTTTTGTCACGGTCGACAAAACGGTCCCATTGGAGGTGCTGGACTGGGGCGGTTCGGGCAGGGCCCTGGTTCTGCTTGCGGGCGGAGGAAACACCGCGCACGTCTTCGATGACTTCGCGCCGAAGCTGACAAATCAGTACCACGTGGTCGGGATTACGCGGCGCGGTTTCGGGGCGTCTGGATTTCGTTCGGACGACAACACGGCCGACAGCCTGGGTGGGGACGTGCTTGAAGTTCTGGACGCGCTGAAGCTGGAAAAGCCGGTGCTGATTGGGCACTCGTTCGCCGGGCTGGAGATGAGCTCGGTGGCCAACCAGCATCCGGAGCGCGTGGCGGGCCTGGTGTATCTCGATGCGGCGTATTCGTATGCGTTCAACAACGGCAAGGGCGCGGACGTCATGGACATGATTAAGCTGAAGGCGCCGCAGCCTCCGGGACCGCAGAAGGCGGATTTGGCGAGCTTCGCGGCCTATCGGGCCTATGTGGGCAGGCTCGATGGGTTTGCGATTCCAGAGGCGGAGTTTCATTTTCAGCGAAAGGCGCGGTGGTTCGGGCGGGTGGGCGATTACATTGATCACCCGGGTGGATCGATGCTGATGGCGGTGCTCTCGGCAGGGAAGAAATACACGCAGATTCCGGTGCCCGCGTGCTTCATCTATGCGAGTCCGCACAGCCTGGGGCAGTGGGTTGAGAAGAATCCAGATCCCGCGGTGCAGGCGGACGCGCGCAAGTTCGAGGCTAGCCTGGAAGCTCTGGACGCAAAGCAGATTGCGTCGGTTCGGGAGGCGTTTCCGGCGGATACATTGATCACCATTCCGGGAGCGAATCACTACGTGTTCATGACCAACGAGGCGGAAGTGCTGCAGGCGATTCGGTCGTTTATCGCAGGATTGAAATAGCGGTCAGGCGTTCTGGCTTCGTTTCCTGGAGCGCGTCAAGGGGCTCAGATACGCGGTTGAGGCGGGTAAGTACGACGCCCTCTTCCACGTCCTGAACTCCAATTTCTGACCAGGCCGGGGTGCGTGCACGCCGGAACCGTTCGGCTCTTGACAGAAGCCTCCGCCGCGATAGAAGGTTTTGGTGCTTTCCTGAAGGAACAAAAGGACATGCCCAAATCACTTCTCTCGCGCCGCGCGTTTTTGCACACCACGGCCGCGGCTGCTGCCGGAGTCACCCTGGCCGGCAAATCGATTGAAATTGAGGCGGAGCCCAACTACACGGCGTTCGGCTATTCGGCGCCCAGCGACCGTATCCGCTTCGGCATGGTGGGTATCGGCATGGAGGGTTCCAGCGTCCTGGCAACCGCCTGCGCTCTTCCCGGCACCGAGTGTGTAGCCGCTGCCGATCTCTACGACGGCCGGCACACCCTGGCCCGCGAAATCGTCGGCAAGCCCATCAAAACCACCCGCCGCTACCAGGAACTGCTCGACGACAAGTCGATCGACGCGATCCTGATCGCCGTGCCCGACCACTGGCACATGCAGGTGGTGGTGGATGCGCTGGCCGCTGGGAAGGACGTGTATTGCGAGAAGCCCATGTCGCATACGTCCGCCGACGGCCTTGCGATGGTGGCCGCCGCCCAGAAGACCGACCGCATTGTGCAGATTGGCCCCAGCGCACCAGTTCGGTCCTGTGCCGGAAGACGCACGAGTTGATCGCTTCCGGCGCCATCGGCGAACTCAACCTGATTGAAGCCACCATGGGCCGCAACGATCCCACAGGCGCGTGGGAGTATCCGCCGCCGCTCGATCTTTCGCCGCAGAATCTCGACTGGGACACCTGGCTGGGCACCGCGCCGAAAAAGCCGTTCGATCCTTACGCGTTTGCGCGCTGGCGCTGCTGGAAAGAGTACGGAACCGGTGTGGCCGGCGATCTGCTGGTGCATCTTATCAGCGGCATGCAGGTGTCGCTCGGGATCAACGAAGTGCCCAAAAAGGCCTCGGCATTCGGCGGCATCTATCGCTGGAAGGACGGCCGCAACATGCCGGACGTGCATGCCGTGCTCTTCGAGTACATGGGGATTCCGGTCTACATGCGTTTGAGCCTGGGGTGCGAGATGGGCGAGGTAACGCGCTTCCAGGGATCGAAGGGGTTGATCGAGCTGCGGGAGTTCTCGGTGACCTATGCACCGCAGACCGGCGAGGACTCGGCGCCAAGCTACTACTCGGGCGGGTTTCCGGCGGCCATGCGCGCACAGTACACGAAGGAGTGGCACGAGAAGCACGATCCGCCGCCAGGCCAGGAGCCCGCTCCGCAGACTATTACTATCAACGGCAACGATTATGACGACCTGCGGCCACATGTTTGGAATTTTCTTGAAGCTGTCCGCTCGCGCAAGCCAGTGGTGCAGGATGCCGTCTTCGGCCATCGGGCGGCACTGGCCTGCCACATGGCCAACGAATCGTACTTTCGCGGAACGCCCGTCCAGTGGGATGAAGCTTCTGGGTCGATCAAATCAATGGCCTGAGGCATGTGCCCATTGACCGGGGGAGGATGTGTGGGCATCAGCCCTGAGGAAAGGTCCTTGTGAGAATCGCAACCCGCATTGCAATGACTCTCGTTATCGCCGGGGCCGCCGGCCTCGCATCGCTCGCGCAGGGCCCCAACCCAGATCCCGACGGCCCATTCCTCGGTCGTTGGGACCTCACTCTGAAAGATGCCAAGGCTGAGTATCCATCGTGGATCGAGATCGGCAAAAACGATGGCAAGCTGACAGCCCTGTTTACCGGGCGCTGGGGAAACGCGCGGCCGCTGCCACGCATCGCCATCGAAGGCACGCAGCTCACCTTCGTTTCGCCCAAGGAGGAAGAAGGCGCCACCGCTGACATGCTCTTCCAAGGGGGGCGCAACGGGGAGAGCCTTTCAGGAACCGTGACCGGCCCGGATGGAACCACCTGGTCGTGGACCGGCGTGAAAGCGCCGGAGCTCAAATCAACCGCATTACCCAAATGGGGCAAGCCGATAGAGCTGTTTGACGGCAAAGATCTGAAAGGATGGCGCCAGAGCAAGGCCGGACCGCCCGACTGGTCAGTGAAGGACGGCAGCCTGATCACTCCCGGGAACGGGCCGGAAATCATCAGCGACAAGAAGTTCGGCGACTTCAAGCTCCACGTCGAATTCAACTGCGGCAAGGAATCGAATTCCGGCATTTATCTGCGCGGTCGATATGAGGTGCAGATCGAGACCGATTCGCAAGCAGAGCCGCCCAGCCACCACACCGGCGGAGTGTATGGGTTCCTAGAGCCGAAGCCGGAGCAGGCGCGCAGCCCCGATGCCTGGCAGACCTTCGACATTACGCTCATTGGCCGGCGCGTCACCGTGGTTCAGAACGGGGCGACGGTGATCGACAATCAGGAGATTCCGGGGCTCACAGGCGGAGCGCTCGACAGCCATGAAGGCGAGCCCGGGCCCATCTACCTGCAGGGCAGCGAAAAGGGCCACGTGCTGTTCCGCAAGATCACCGTGACCCCTGCGAAATAACGCATTTCCCGCCGATCCGGGTCCAGCGTGGAGTAGTGCGAATTTAAACGGACCCGCTGCCCTCGCGGCGCTTGCGGAAGACGACCTTGAGTTCCTGCCGCCACTGCTCTGCGACGGCGATAAGTTCCCACTCGATTTGCGGGGAGAGGTAGCGCAGGACCGGCTCGTTGGCGGGATGGATGCGCAAGGCCGGGCCGACGAGAAGCAGGCGCGGCGGGAGGGGCGAGACTTCCGTTCCGGCGAAGTAGCCGGCGCGCTCGAAGGCTGAGAGACTGCGACCGCCTGCGCCGGGGGCGCGATCGTCGTTGAGGGCACGCACGCGGATCCAGTAGTCGAGGGCCTGCATAGGCAGGTGGAGGTCTTCGTCGGCTTTCAGTTCCATGACGACGAGGCGGCTGGCCTGGTCGAGGGTGAGCAGGTCGAGCATGCCGCGGTCGCCGCTGGTGAGGGCGGGCACCTGCGAGTAAACAAGATCGTTGCGAAAGCCGGGCAGAAGGTCGGCCATGTTGGAGCGGAGCCGTGACTCAAGCCAGCGCTCGGGCTGGAGGCGGAAGAGCGGGTCGGCGTGCAATCCGCCCGGATGGCGGCTCTGGAAGAGACGGGCGAGCAAGTCGCGGCATAGCGGCTCAGTCTCGTCGTTGAGCGGGGTCTCGTTGGCTCCGGCGCCGAAGGTGACCTCGTCGGTCTGCGTGAAAGAGGTTGCGCTCACGCCGCGGCGGACGCGGGCGAAGTCGAGGCCGTGGAGGAGCAGGCTGACCTCAGTGGCTGATCGCGGATAGAGCTCGACGCGGTCGCGCTGACCGGGGGAGAGCAGGTTGAGCACGCGATCGATTCCGGCGCGGCAGCGCTCGATGGCGTCCGGTGCGGAGAAGGAGTGCACGAGGCGCGATTCGAAGTTGCCAGTGTCGCGGAAGTCGACGGGAGCGAGTTCCTCGGTGCGCTCGTCGAGCGTGAAGAGCTGAAAGTCGGCTGCGGCGTGATTCAGCCAGGCCAAGCGCTCGGCAGTGACGCGCCAACTGCCGGCCGGCACGATCACTTTAAGACCGCCGAAGTGGCGGCGGGCGTCGGTGTGCTGGCGGCAGTAGTCGAGCCAGAGAAGGCCGATGGTGAGGATGCCGTCGATGGTTGAGCCGGATTCGGATGAGCCTACGCCGACGACGGCTTCGGCTGAGGTGCCTTTCAGCAGGCGGCCGCGGACGTAGGCGGGGCGGAAGCTGTGCTCGAGGTCCATGGCCGAGCGCATGCCGTCGACCTTCCAGCCGTGCAGGGCGCGGGGCAGGATGCGCTCGAGAAGGCGCTGATAGTTGCGGCGCTGCCCGTCGCGGGCGGTGGGTGTGCGGCGGTCGCGGCCGGGGACGATCTCGAGCGACTCAGGGCGGGGTGCGCCGAGGCGCCTGGTGGATACGCGCAGGCAAGCGGCGCGATGGTCGACGCCGACGACGGTGCGGACGAGGTTGCGCTCCTCGCTCCAGAGCTGGAGCAGGCAGCGGCCGTGAGATTCGGTCACGGAGTACTTGGCGGTGCGCATGTCGAAGATGACGCTGCCGTCTTCAAGCACCGCGGCTTCAGGGTGCTCGGCGACGTAGGATTCGATGTCTTTGGCGAGTTGTGCGGGAGAGGGCTCGTCTGCCGCGGGTGTACGAGCAGTAGACGGGCCCTTGAGCATGACTTACCAGCCCATCCGCTCGCGGAGGCGGGTGATATGGGCGAGGTGGTGGCGCGAGTGCCAGTCGTAGACGGCGAGATTATTGGACAGTGAGACCGGGCCGCCGCGCTCGGGGTGGCGGAAGGTCTTCTGGTAGTCCGTGTCTGTCATGGATTCAAGCAGGCTGACGAGGCGCACATGAACGGCGTCGGTGAGCGCGAGGGAGGGGTCGATGGCGAGTCGGCTGTCGGGGAGATTGGCCCAGGCGGCTTCGTCGTAGGGTTTGATGGTGGGGTTGTCTTCAGTGAGCGCCAGCTTGAAGCGAATGTAGGCGTTGGCGTGGCTGTCAGCAATGTGATGGACGAGCTGGCGAACGGTCCAGCCGCCTTCGCGGTAGGGCGTGTCGAGCTGGGTGTCGTTGAGGCCGGCTACGGCGGTGCGCAGATTAGAAGGAAGATTGCGGAGGGTGTCGATCTGCTCGGCGCGCGAGCCGGCAGCGGCGGCATTGAAGCGGCCGATGGGGTAGCGGAGATCGTCGAGATTGGGCGTAGGGTCTGGCATGACATGAACCTATCACGCCGGGGAGAGCGGGAGAGATGGGGTGGCGCCGGCTCGCTGCGAACGAAGGCGTGCGGCCGGACGCCGGTTTACACGGAACGATGGTGGCTGTGATGGTGAGCGTGGCCGTGCATGTGGTGAGCGTGATGGTGGTGCGTTCTGGCAAAGGCGGCAGGCGCAACCAGCATCAGCACGAAGGCTGCGAGGACAATCTTCTTCATGGCTTGAGAGTAGCATCGGTCTGATTGCGGCGAAAGCATTGGTTGTGTGGAGAAAGCGCGGGTGTGAATCAAGAACGCAAACAGGAGGCGAGATGGATGGGTGAAGCAGTTCGGGCAAGCTCCGATTAGCGAGGTTCTGCCAGCATAGCCCGATCGGCGATCATTCGGCCGGAACACGAAATCCAGACTGGATAGTGGTATCTGTGTCAGATTTAAAGGGCAGCCCGAAGGGGGAGTCTCAGGCTGCCCCACAAAGGGATATGTGATTAGCGGACTTATCTCCGTTTCACAGTATTGTTGGTCCCCTGATCAACCACCACGTCATGCGCACCCGCCAAGACAAAGGCGTTTGAAGTCGCCGGGAAGGTGTTGGTGACGGGAGTGTCGTACCCGCTGTCGCCGCCAGTCGCTACTCCGGGTCCGGAGAGGAATATCTGTCCGCCGGTCGCATCGAAAGCGTCGACATAGTTGCCGAGAAACTGGCTGTTGGTCACACCTGTAGCGCCAATGCCCCAGTCGCCAGCTCCCTTTACGACGTTGCCCGCTACCCGCGCGTTGTCGACACTCCAGAGATCGATTCCACCAAGGGCTCCGGCCTGCATCTCGACGGAGTTATTCGTGATCGTTACATCGACCATTCGTTTTTGGCTGTCCCCCGCAAGAAGCTGGAATTGGTCCGATACGAAAATGCCCTCTCCCGGATTGGGGGTATTGCCGGCAATGCGGATGCGATTGCCCGCGATCTGGTACCTCGAGGGCTTCAGCGGGACCCATCCGTCCGGATCGTAGAACGTGAATTGAGTTACGCCGATCCCGGTCCAACTCGCCTCGATGTCATTGTGCGTCAGGCTGATGTCGCTATCACTTACCTGGCCCACGTCGGCTGCGCTAGAGCTGTGGCGAAATGTATTGTGATCGAGCGAGAACTTCACTTCATTGGCGCCCAGCAGGAATATATGCGACCAGTCAACGAAGCAGTCCTTGATGACGTGCGTGCCGCCGTACTCCATCTTGGCCTGAAAGAACTGGCCGCCGATGGCAATCGCATTGTTGGTGTTCCTCGCATTGCTTGTAACTCCGCCCGTGGGGCCCTGTTCGGCGAGCAACTGAACGCGTTCAATCCGGGAGTTGGTGCGATCTGTGCTGCCTGGGAGAGCGAATACGGAGATGAACGACTGCAGTTGGGTGAAGCAAACTCCTGGGAAATAGCAGTAAGGAGGGAACGGGTCCTGGCCGTGGGCCTTCATCGTGAGATCCATGATGGTGACGTCCCCTCCTCGAAACGTAAACATCTGTGGATGAGGATTGGATGGGCTGGGCGGCTGGAAGAAAAATCCGGTCTGAATCTGGAATCCAGGCTTGAGGGTGATGTTGGTCTTGTTCATCCCTGCCCCGACGATGGAGCCTCGAAAATCATCCGCTTCTACGGGTGTAAGGATGAAATCTCCTTCCATAAGCCGGATCACGCAATGCGGGGTTACGCCCTGGCATGCCGTCATCGCTGCTTGAATTGAGGGTGTATCGTCGGTCCCATTCGGGCTGATGACGAATTTTTGAGCTTGCGCACGTAGTTCCGGCGGATTCGCCATCATCAACAAAAGGCCAGCGGCGACGAGCAGGAACAAAGGACTGGTTCTATAGATCTTGTGCATTGTTCCCTCCGAGAGGTGGCGCGGTGTGGAGGGAAATCTCTTCGTCAGGCAAATCGGCCGTCTGCCCGATCCCACTATGGGGCGTAGCTTTCTCCCACCGCGTGACTTGAGGGCAAAGCGGTCAAGTCAGAAGTGACCTGGCGCGTGCTCTGTGGCGCTGGGCCAATCGAACTTAGCTGCGGTTTCTCCTCTTAGATTTCCCCGTCCCCGTTTACACGGAAATCGGTCGACGTTCATTTTGGCCTATTTGAGCCACGCGTCAGTGACTCTGGTCACCTGATTGAGTGATGGCTTAGCACGTCGCCACGTTTCTCGTGCGGTTTGCCAACGCACCCAGCTGGTTGCGACCGGGTGGCTGGACTTGCGTCAAATGAATGAGGCGTAAACTGATAGAGATGACTTCCCCTGCGGATATTCCAGCGAACAACCATAAGCGTTATTTCTTCGAAAAATTTGGAATCACGGAACGGCTGCTGGAACGCTGCCTGGGAGAGGCGCTTTCTGCCGGCGGCGACTACGCCGATTTGTATTTTGAGTCGGTGACGGCGGTGTCGCTTGGGGTGGACGAGCAGATTGTAAAGTCCGCCAGTACTGGGACGAGCGCCGGATGCGGCATTCGCGTTATCAGCGGGGAGCGGACGGGGTATGCGTACACGGATAACCTGAACGCCGATCGGTTGCTGCATGCGGCCAAGACAGCGGCGCTGATTGCGTCGGGGCCGGCGAAGGCTCCGGTGCAGGGGTTCACGGAGGCGCAGACGCCGGATCTGTATCCGGTTCCGCTGGGCGGGTTTGACCTGGATCTGGCGGCGCGGCTGGAGCTGATTCTTCGGGCGGACCGTGCGGCGCGGGCGTTTGATCCGCGGATTGTGCAGGTGCGGGCGAGCTATTCGGAAGAGCTGCGGCGGGTTCTGATTGCGGGTTCGGATGGCTCTTTCGCCAGCGACACGCAGCCGCTGTGCCGGTTGAATGCATTTGTGATCGCGAAGGATGGCGACAACACGACCAAGGGCCAGGCGGGCGCAGGCGGACGTGCGGGACTCGCGCAGTTTGTGGGATCGAAGAGCCCGGAGAATTTGGCACAGGAGGCGGCGCGCGGCGCGATTCTGCAGTTGGGGGCGGTTCCAGCGCCGGCGGGCGAGATGGAAGTGGTGCTGGGGCCAGGCTGGCCGGGGATCCTGCTGCATGAGGCAGTGGGCCATGGGCTCGAAGCCGACTTCAACCGCAAGGGTACGTCGGCGTTCAGCGGATTGATTGGGAGGCCTGTGGCGAGTCCGAAGGTCACGGTGGTGGATAACGGCACGATTGAGGGGCGGCGCGGATCGCTGAATGTGGACGACGAGGGGTCGCCGACGCAGGAAACGGTGCTGATTGAGAACGGAATCCTGAAGGGCTATCTGACGGACAAGTTGTCGGCGCGGCTGATGGGCACGGCGAATACAGGCTCGGGGCGGCGCGAGAGCTATCACTGCGTTCCCATGCCGCGCATGACGAACACGTATATGCTGGCCGGCGAGGATGATCCGGAGGACATTATCCGCAGCGTGAAACGCGGGCTGTATGCGCCGAACTTTGGCGGCGGACAGGTGGACATCACCAACGGCAAGTTCGTCTTCTCGGCCAGCGAAGCGTACCTGATTGAGGACGGCAAGATTACGGCGCCGGTGCGGGATGCGACGTTGATCGGGAATGGGCCGGAGGCGCTGAAGCATGTGTCGATGGTGGGCTATGATCTGAAGCTCGATGAGGGCATCGGGACGTGCGGCAAGGATGGGCAGAGCGTGCCGGTGGGCGTGGGTATGCCGACGATCAAGCTGGATCGGATGACGGTGGGAGGAACGGGGCGGTAGGTCAGCGTCTATCTCAAATTTGAGATATACTGACGCGTGGAATGGCGAGTCGAAGTCCTGAATGAGATCGTCCAGCGGGAACTCGATGAGCTCCCGAAAGACATCCGAGCTCGACTGGTTTGGATTTCACGGCTCATCAGCCAAGTTGGGCTGGAGACGATTCGAGAGCCTCACGTCAAGCATCTTGAGGGCAAGCTGTGGGAGATCCGTTTAGCAGGGCGTGACGGCATTGCACGCGCTCTCTACGTGACGGCTTTCGGCAGACGCGTGGTGATTGTGCGTGCATTTGTGAAGAAGACACAGCAAACTCCACAGTCTGAGATCAATCTTGGACTGAGGCGAGCAGAGGAGGTCAGATGACAATCCCTTTCGAGAACTTAGCCAAAGAATGGCTGAAAGATCCCGAGGTGAAGGCAGAGTACGATCGTCTGGCTCCTGAATTTGAGATTGCGACGGAGCTGATTCGCGCTCGTGTTCGCGCCGGGTTATCGCAGGCTGAGCTTGCGCAACGCATGGGTACGAGCCAGTCAACGATTGCGCGCCTCGAAAGTGGGCAGACGCTTCCGAGCACGAAGACGTTGCTGCGGTTCGCGCAGGCGACGGGCTCGAAGGTCGAAGTGCGACTGTCGGCCGCCTGATCGATTCTTGGTGTCTTTGATAGCTTCGAAGTATGACTGAAACAGCAGTGAATTCCCCCTCCACGTCTGAACTCGATCTTGAATCGCTTGCTGCCGATGTTGTGAAGCTGGCCGTGAAGGCTGGTGCTTCCGATGCGGAGGCGGCAGTGCGCGAGGGCGAGGAGTTCTCTGTCACGGTGCGGCTGGGCGAGGTTGAGAAGCTTGTCGAGTCGGGGTCGCGGGCGCTGGGGCTGCGGGTGTTTCAGGGCAAGCGCTCGGCTACGGCATCGACGAGTGACCTGACGGCGGACGGCATCCGGCAGCTTGTGGATAGCGCGATGGCGCTGGTGAAGATCACCGAGGAGGACGAGTTTGCCGGGCTTCCGGAGGCGGGCGAGTTCGGGCGGTATCCGGGCGATCTGCACCTTTACTTCGACGACGTGAACTCGCTGCCAGGCGAAGAGCGCATTGAGATGGCGCGGCGTGCGGAGGCGGCGGCGCTGGCCTACGATCCGCGGATCGGCAGCGCGCGCGGCGCGAGCTTTGAGACGTCGAACGGGCGCAAGGTGCTGGCAAATTCTCGCGGCTTTGTGGGCGCGAACCGGGCGAGCTATGTGGGCTTCGGCGTGGTGCCGCTGGCCAAGGACGAGAACGGCGCTATGCAGCGCGACTACTGGGACACGAGCGCGCGACGCCTGGCCGATCTCGACACGCCGGAGGCTGTGGGCCGCGAGGCGGCGCGGCGAGCACTGCGTAAGCTGGGCGCGCGGCGCATGCCCACGCAGCAGATTCCCATTGTGTTTGCTCCGGAGACGGCGCGATCGTTTGTGGGGCTGGTGTTCGACGCGTCATCGGGTGATGCGATCTGGCGGCATGCCTCGTTTCTGGCGGGCAAGCTGGGCGAGCAGATTCTGTCGCCGGGGCTGAACATTATTGACGACAGCACCATGATTCTGCCGAACGGAACCGGAGGCTATGGCACGTCTCCGTTCGATGGTGAGGGGCTGCCTTCGCGGCACAATGTTGTGGTGGAAGACGGCGTGCTGAAGACTTACATGTTGAACACGTATGCGGCGCGCAAGCTGGGGATGAAGTCGACGCACAATGCGTCGCGCGGGCTGGCGGGGACGCCGGGGATTGCCGCGGGGAATCTCTACCTGGAGCCGGGAACGCAGACGCCGGAGGAGATCATCAAGGCTGTTCCGCGAGGGCTGTATGTGACGAGCCTGATCGGGTTTGGTGTGAACATGGTGACGGGTGATTATTCACGCGGCGCGGCAGGGCTGTGGATCGAAAACGGCGAGCTTACGCATGCTGTGGAAGAGGTCACGATCGCCGGTAAGCTGGCCGACATGCTGCGCAACATCACGGCGGTGGGGAATGATCTGCGCTGGCGCGGTGCGGTGGTGTCGCCGACGATTCGGATTGACGGGATGACGCTGGCGGGAGCCTAAGGGCAGGGAATAGGGGCAGGAGCAGGCAAGGCGCGGGGCCGCAGACAAACGCGCGGAGTTTCGGTACACTGCCGCAATACTCCAATAAAGGGTCCTGTTGCCATGCGCAAGTGCTTGCGGCTGCTTTGTGTTTTTGCCTGTCTCGTTGCCTCGTCCTATTCACTTCAAGCCCAGTTTCAGGATCCTACGCCTGAAGAACTCCACATGACCTCCGATCCGAAGGCGCCGGGGGCTGCGGCTGTGTATCTCTACGTCGAGGAGAAGACAGACGACGCGGTTCATTACCACTCCTACTACGCGCGCATCAAGGTGCTTACGGACAAGGGCACGAAACTGGCCACGGTTCATGTGCCTTATGAGAAGGGCGCGTTTTCGGTGGCGGCCATCCACGGGCGCACAATTCATGCGGACGGCACGATCATTCCGCTGCAGGCGAAGCCCTCAGACCTGCTGTCGTACAAGGGCGGCGGCCACCAGTACAACGAAATGGTGTTCACGTTGCCGGCGGTAGAGGTGGGCAGCATTCTCGAGTACTACTTGCAGCTCCGCTACAGCGAGGACACGGTGTCTTCGCCGGAGTGGAGGGTACAGCAGCAGTACTTTGTGCACAAGGCTCACTACTTCTTCAATCCTGTGTACAACGTTGGGCAGGACGTGGTAGACAAGCACGGGCAAGTTGCCGGCGGACTGGTGTGGGCCACGCGCCTCAGCGGCGGCGGGCAGGTGGTGCAGGACTCGCTGCATCGCTACAAGCTGGATGTGACGGACGTTCCGCCGATGCCGACGGGCGATTATCTGCCGCCTCTCAACAATTTGCGCGACAGCGTGATTTTCTTCTACACAAGCTCCCATTCCGGGGAGGAGTTCTGGAGCAGCGAGGGGAAGTATTGGGCGAAGAACGCGGAGCGGTTTGCGGCGACGTCGGGAGCGATCAAGAAGGCTGTCGCCGACCTGGTTGCGGTCGGAGACTCGGATGAGGCGAAGGCGCGCAAGCTCTACGCCGCGGTCATGAAGATCGACAACAGCGACTTCTCTGGTGCAACGGGACCGAAGGGAAAGGGCAGCAAAGATGCGGCTTCAGTGTGGAAGCAGCAGCGCGGCACCTCAGATGAAATTACGCTGCTTTATGTAGCGCTGGCGAGGGCAGCCGGGCTGAAGGCGTGGCCCATGCAGGTGGTGAACCGCGACCGCGCAGCTTTTGAGCCGACGAACCTTTCGGTTGACCAGTTCGACGATTACATCGCGATTGTCGAACTGGGGGGCAAGGAAGTGTATCTCGATCCGGGGCAGAAGATGTGCGGGTACGGCATCCTGCACTGGAAGCACGAGATGACCAAGGGGTTCCGCCTGAGCGAGAAAGGAATATCGATTGAGGACACTCCTGCGGGACCTGCCAAGGCTGCGAGCGTCCAGAGGCTTGGCGATGTCAACATCGATGAGAAAGGAGCGGTGACGGGCACCGTACGTTTCGTGTTCGGCGGACTGGAGGCCCTTCGCTGGCGGCAACTGGCTCTGATTGAGCCGAAGGAGGAACTGTCCAGGGACTTGAGCGACTATTTGGACGAGAGCCTGCCCGATGGCGTGAAGGGAGATCTCGATCGGTTTGAAGGACTCTCCGAGGTAGAAGGAGAGCTCACGGCTTATATCAAGCTCTCGGGCAGCCTTGGTGCCACGACTGCCAAGCGCATGATCGTTCCGGCGTTCTTTTTCGAGGCGCGGGGAAAGCATCCGTTTGTTGACGACGATGGAACACGGCGGGTGCCGATTGATCTGCATTACGCCACACTGGAGCAGGACGACCTGACCTACAAACTCCCCGCGGGGATGAAGATGGGTTCGCTGCCGCGGAACGACAACATCGCATGGGCCGGGCAGTTGGGGCTTACGGTAGCGGTGAAGGAATCAGACGGAGCAGTGAACGTGAAGCGCAAGTTTGTGCGGGCCGCGGCGATGTTCGAAGCTGGGATGTATGGCAATCTCCAATACATCTACAAGAGAATTTCGAACTCAGATCAGCAGCAGATTGTGCTGGAGCGGCAGACGGAGACGGCGGCGAATTGAAGAGAACCGCCTGTGATCAGTGCTCGGGGGCGAAGTAGCCGGTGCGGACTTCGACTCTGGTGACGCGATCGGGGAGTTGCAGTTCGATCGAGTGAAATGCGCCGTCATGCTTGAACTGCGCGGGATGATAGACGAGCCGGTACTGGTTCCTCATCTCGGACTCGATGATGTGCAGGTCGTTTGCGATTGTGTCGTCCGTGGAGTCCGCCGGGAAGACGCGTCCGCCTGTCTTGGCTGTCAGCTCGGCGAGGGTACTGGGGCCGGGTGATCCTGAGGCAGATTCGGTGCGAAACGCGTAGATGACCGTGTTGCTGCGCTGGCAGGCGCGCAGGGCCTCGTCAGTTGTGGTGTGGCTGGAGATGTCTTCGCCGTCGGAGAACAGCAGGATGACGTTTCCCGTGGCGGAGGGATCCGCGGTGCCGAATCCGTAGAGGCATGTACGGAAGATTGAATCGATCAGCGCCGTTCCTGGCAGCGGGTTTGCCTGCCCGACATGGATTCCCTGAATGCTGCGGACGATCGCTGCCGAGTCGCCGGTCCACGGCCGGACGACTACCGAGGAGTATCCGAACTGCGTTACATATCCCTGATCGGTCCCCGGGCGGAAGACCTCGCCGGCAAAGCGCGATGCAGTGTCTCGCGTCCGAGGCAGAGCCCTCTCCATGGATTCGCTGGTGTCGAGGAGGATGGCAGCGCGGAGGGGGCGGTCAAGAAGCGCATTAAAGGCGATGATTCTGCCGGGCGCGGTTCCGTTATCGAGGACCTTGATTTCGTCGGCTCGGATGTCGTTGACTGGCTGGCCGTGTGCCGCGGAGGCATGAAACGTCAGCGCAACCTCGTCGACGGGGAGCGTCATGGTGTAGCCGCGATCAGAGGTTGAGCCAGTCTGCGCCAGGGCGGGCAACAGGCAGGACACGGCACCCGTAACTGCGAGCCAGCGAGTTATGCGAGCCGAGAGCATGGTGCATCGCTCATCGTATACTCACGGCGAGGAGATGCGGGCAGCTCTTCCACTGTCCGTCCGCCTCGCGTTACACCTGAACCGTTCCCCCGTCCACGAACAGCTCTATGCCGGTGATGTAGCTCGCGTCGTCTGAGGCGAGGAAGACAACTGCTTTGGCGATCTCTTCCGGTTTGCCAACCCGTCCCAGGGGGACATCGGCAGCGAACTGCGCATAGAGCGCCCGTTTCTCCTCCTCAGTCTTGGCGAGGCCGCTCAATCCGGGTGTGTCGATGGGTCCTGGGCTCACCACGTTCACGCGGATTTTGCGATCTTTCAGGTCGCTCGTCCAGGTGCGCGCGAACGAGCGCACTGCGGCCTTGCTTGCCGAGTAGACGCTGAAGTTCGCGACACCTTGCACGGAGACGATAGAGGCGTTGAGCACGATTGCACCGGCGTCGGGAATGAGCGGGAGCGCTTTCTGCACCGTAAAAAGAAGGCCCTTCACGTTGGTGTTGAAGGTCTGATCGAACTGCTCTTCGGTGATCTGACCAAGTGGCGCAAACGAGCCGCCCCCGGCGTTGACGAAGAGCACATCCAGCCGGCCCTTTTCCTGCTTGATCTGCGCGTAGAGCGTGTCGAGATCGGCCAGATTGGAGGCGTCCGTACGCACGGCCTTTCCCTGATTGCCCAATTCTGCAGCGGCCGCCTCAAGTTCTGCCTGTCGCCGGCCTGTGATGTAGACGAAGGCGCCTTCTTCAACGAACTGTTTTGCTGTTGCAAGCCCGATTCCCGAACTGCCACCGGTCACCAGCGCTACCTTGCCTGCGAGTTTGCCTGCCATTCTTCTTTCTCCTGTCCGCTCTTCTAAGTCGTATGTTTCAGATGTGGCCAGACCGCGGGAGATTCACTCGGCCACCTCACTTATTTCGAAATGCGGTTCAAAGGGAGACGCGCGAGATGCTGAAGGCGCCGGCGGGAAATGCGGAGTTTG
The DNA here is from genome assembly GCF_025264625.1 of Occallatibacter riparius. Taxonomy (NCBI): domain Bacteria; kingdom Pseudomonadati; phylum Acidobacteriota; class Terriglobia; order Terriglobales; family Acidobacteriaceae; genus Occallatibacter; species Occallatibacter riparius. The sequence continues at coordinate 6,776,338 of NZ_CP093313.1, read as the reverse complement.
ATTTTATGAGAGGCGGTGAACGGCGAGCCCTACATCGGTCGCAGGCCGAGGGCAAGGAGTCCTACTTCTGCCGGGCTTTGAGCCAATCCTGTGCGCGTTGCTGGGCTGAACTCAACTCCTGCGGGGACAGGCGAGCGCCGACCTGGTCGCGGGCAGCAGCGGCCTCCTGCTGATGCGTGCCGTTCCACGTGTTCGCAGCCAGATCGAGCCAGAAATAGGCTTCCGGCAGATTGCGGGCAACTCCATCGCCCTGCGCGTACATGGCGCCGATGTTGAACTGCGCACGGGAGACTCCCTGCTGCGCGGCCTTGAGGTACCACTGCGCGGCCTGCGTAAAGTCCTTTTCCACTCCCTGGCCGTTGTCGTAGAGAATGCCGAGGTTAAACTGCGCGGAGGCGTTGCCCTGCTCGGCGGCTGCGCGGTAGAGGACCGCAGCCTGGGCGTAATCCTTGGGAACACCGCGGCCATTCTGGAACATGATGCCGAGGTTCAACTGTGCTTCGGGAACGCCCTGCAACGCTGCCTCGTGGTACCACCCCGCGGCTTGGACGTCATCCTGCTTTACGCCTTCGCCATGGTCATACAGTCCGGCGAGAGCCATTTGAGCCTGTGCATGGCCTTGCCCTGCTGCGCGGTTCAGGAGCACGGCAGCGCGAACCGCATCCGGCTCGACCCCGCGCCCGGCAAGCAGCATGATGGCGAGCTCAAACTGAGCGCTCGCCAGCCCTTGGTCGGCGGCTTTTTGATACCACTGCGCGGCAAGGGTGTCGTCGTGCGCCACGCCTTTGCCCGAGGCATAAGCCTGCGCAACGAGGAATTGTGATTGCGAATCTCCACCGTTGGCCTTCTTGAGCAGCGCAGGATCGAGCTTGGCGGACTGAGCCGAGGCAAGCGTCGGAAGCAACAGGATAGCGGCGGCCAGAAGAAGTTGTCGGATGCGCATTGTTTCGTCCCTCGTCTGTGAAGCGACAACATAGCAGGGAACGCGCAGGGAACGCTGTGATGTGGGACTCAGTTCAATGAACTGAGCGGCCGGCCACGATGGAGTGCCAAGCGCGTCTAAACTCGTGTCGCGCGATATGATCGGGATCTTCCACCGTGGATGGAGAGGTGAGGGGCCATATGTTTGCTCGTTCGGGTCTGGCCAAGGCACTGACTTTGGGCTTTTGTTTATTGCGGGCCGTCAGTTCAGTCACTCAGGAACAGGCCAAATTGAGGCAGTCGCCAACGGTGCCAAACCTGCCTGATGTTAAGCGTGAAATCCTTGACCTCGTCTTACAGGATCAGTGGGACCGGTGTATCGACATGTTCGGAACCGATCCACAGGTTCCTTCCTGCAGGATTCAACCAGCGGTGCTCGAACACGATGCCGTCCGCCATTCCAAGGCCAGAGAGCTTCTTGCAGAAGGCAAGGTTGAGACAGGTCGCGAGTACTTTTTTGTGGCCCTGCTGTTTCAGCATTCCGGGGATCCGAATGAATTGATGCTGGCGCATGTCCTGGCGGTGACTGCGGCGAGCAAGGGATTCTTCCACGCGAAATGGATGGCTGCTGCCACGATGGATCGGTACCTGCTGTCGATCGGTCAGCCGCAGATATTCGGCACTCAATCCAGAATGGAAAATGGCAAATGGACGATGGAGCCGTACGCACGTACCGCAATCTCCGATGCATTGAGGCACGAGTGGTGCGTAATACCTCTGGCTGATCAGGAGCGGGTGCTCAAAGCCTACGAACAAGGCGGTGCAGATACTTCGACGAGCACTGCAGACTGCAAGTGATGGCACTCGGCTATGCTCGGTGTAGTCCCTGAATCGTCCGGCCTAACGTTGGATGAATTCAGCCGAGGTGATGGGCCTGTCTGCCGAGTTTCAGTCCGTTGGGTTTGATCCTGGAGCGGCGCGCGAGATTTTGAAGGCGCTGCCGGAGAGGTGCGCGGTATTCGCGCTATATGGAGAGGCGGCGAATGCTGAGCCCTACATCGGGCGCACGCCGAATCTGCGGGGGCGGCTGGAACGGCTGCTGATTCCTTCGCCGAAGCATCCGAAGCGACTGCAACTGGCGGGACGGGTACGGCGGATCGAGTGGCGGCTGACGGGGTCGGATTTTGAGTCGCTGCTGCTCCAGTTCGATCTGCTGCAGAAGGTGTATGGTGCGAAGGCGTTGGAGCGCATGCACCTGGGCGCGCCGGCGTTTGTGCGGTTTCTGGGCGGCAATTCTTATCCGCGCGTGACGGTTACGAATCGACCGAGCCAGAAGGAGGCCGAATGGGCCTATGGGCCGTTCGCTTCGCGGGCGGTAGCGGAGCGGTTTGCGGACGAGGCGCTGAAGCTGTTTCTTCTGCGGCGGTGTACGGAGGATCTGGAGCCCGATCCGTCGCATCCGGGGTGCGTGTACTCGGAGATGAAGATGTGTCTGGCGCCGTGCTACAAAGGCTGCTCGGATGAGCGGTATGCCGAGGAGGCTGCGGCAGTGGAGCGGTTCCTGGCGACCCGTGGAGAGAGCAAGCTGGTGCAGTTGCGAGCGGCGCGCGATGAGGCTTCAGGGAACCTGGAGTTTGAGTCGGCGGCGGCTCTACATGCGCAGGTGCAGAAGGCGGAGGCGGTGAGAGCGCTGGCTCCGGAGTTGGTGCGGCCGATGGGGCAGTTGCGGGCGGTGGTGATGCAACCACCTGCGGTGGGGCCAACCGCGCCTTCGGCGCCTTCGCCTGAAGTGGCAGTTTTTATGTATCTGAACGGCCGTCTGCGCGGGCCGGTGGCGTTTTCGACGCTGGGTATGCGGATTCAGAACGAGCAGTCGGGATCGAGTTCGCTGTTCGCGCAACCGATGGCGCTAGAGGCGGTGGCGGAAGGGCGAGACAGCAGGGACCAGGCACCAGGGACCGGGGACAAGAAGGGCAGGGAACAGGAAGATAAGGACCCTTCGGCTTCGCTCAGGACAGGCTCCGGGACAGAGGGACAAAGGGATAGAGTTGCTGCGCGGGCGGCGCGCACGATGCTGGAGGCGCGGATGGAGGCGGTGCTTGCCGAGTTGGAGAAGCCGATGGAGGCGCCCAATGCGGTTGTGCGGCAGGGGCACCTGGCGCTGCTGAAGCGGTGGTACTACCGGCCGGAGGTGAAGAGGCCGGGGGAGATCTGCTTCCCTGACGACGAGGGAGCGTGGCCGGTGCGGGCGATGCTTCGAGCCGTGGGGCGGATCGCTGCGAAGTCACTGACCGGCGCCGCGACTTCTTAACAGAATAGAGCTGAGAACCTGATGGCTGCCAAAGTGGATTTACGGGCGGAACTGGCGGTGGGCCGATGTGCGTGGGATTGCGGCCGGGTGCCTGAGGTGGTCGAGTGGATTGCCGAGGCGCCGCGGCGGCTGCCCGGGCTGATTGAGCTGCTGTGGGACGATGATCCAGGTGTGGCGAGCCGCGCGGCCGACGCCCTGGAACGAGTGACGCGGGAGGCTTCGGCGGGGCTGCGGCGCGTTGTCGAAGAGTACAAGGCGGAACTGATCGGGCTGCTGGCCGATGCGACTGTGGCCAAGGTGCGTTGGAATCTCGCGCTGATTTTGCCACGGATGACGCTCACGGTGGCCGAATGCCGGCGGATTCGCGCGGTGCTCGCGACGTGGGGCGAGGACAAATCTTCGATTGTGAAGACGACGGCGCTGCATGCGATGGCGGATCTGACGAGGCAGGATCCGGCGTGCCTGCCGGAGGTGCTGGATTTGCTGCGGGTGAGCGGCCGGTCAGGGACGCCGGCAATGCGGGCGCGCAGCCGGATTCTGCTGAAGGCGCTGGAAAAGCCGGAGGGGAAGCGGCAACAGCGCGGGTCGCTGCACATGTTCGACTAGCCACTTGCCACCTGCGGTGGGGCTGACCGCGCCTTCGGCGCCATCTTCGACTGCGCTGGAGCGGTGGCCTTCGGTCCTCGCGACAGGAAGAAGTCGCGAGGGCGCCTGCCGTAAGATGGGGCGCGAGCAAAACGAGGGCAGTGGCTGAGTGTGTGGTGTGCTTTCCCAGGTCACCAAAAGCGAGAGACCTGGGGCGCCCATTTCCGCGCCCGAACAGTCGGCTGGATCAGGCCAGGGCGGGTTCAGGGGCGGTGATCGCTGCCTGGGCGTGGACGGCGTCAAGGACGGCGCCGATGGCATGGATGACCGAGGCCACACGGACGGTGGCGAGCACCAGCTCTTCGCTTGCGCCCTTTTCGCGGACGACCTTTTCATGCGCGCCGACGCACTTGCCGCAGGCGTTGATGGCCGAGACGGCGAGTGACCAGAGCTCGAAGTCGACCTCTTCCACTCCGTGACCGCGGAGGCCGTTCATGCGCAGGCGGGCCGGCATGGTGGAGTACTTCTCGTTGGCCGCGAGATGGTGGAAGCGGTAGAAGACGTTGTTCATGCCCATGATGGCAGCAGCGGCCTGGGCGGCCTCAAGCGCCTGCGGGCTGAGCTGGGCGGGAGCGGCCTGGAGCACGGCCGCAGTAAGGGCGGCGCTGCGGGTGGCGATGGCCGAGGCGACGACGGTTCCCCAGAGCTGCTGGGGCGTGAGCTCGGTATTGTTGCGGACCAGGGACGAGTAGTTGAGCTTGAGGTCCTTGGCGTACGTAGGAAGTGTATCGATCAGGGCGTCTAGGGTCATGGCTTTAAGTTCGCAGTTCTTAGTTCACAGTTCATAGTTTTGGGTTAGTGCAGGTCTGAAGTTTTGTCTCGAGATCTGCAGGACAGCCCGTCAAGATGAGGTCCCCCCGCCCTAGCAGAGCTAGGACGGGGCACCCGCGTCGAGTCTTACGCGTTCAGGGTTTCCTGGCCCTTCTGCCAATTGCAGGGGCAGAGCTCGTCGGTCTGCAGGGCGTCGAGCACGCGGAGGACTTCCTGGGGGTTGCGGCCCACGGAGAGGTCGGTGACGTAGACGAAGCGGATCACGTTGTCGGGGTCGACGATGAAGGTGGCGCGCTGGGCTACGCCGGCCTTGAGGTCGAGGATGCCGAGCTGCTCAGACAGGTCGCGCTTGATGTCGGAGAGCATGGGGTAGGGCAGATTGTTGAGGTCGGGGTGGTGCTCACGCCAGGCGCGGTGGACGTACTCGGAGTCGATGGAGGCGCCGAGGAGCTGGGCGTCGCGGTCCTGGAACTCCTGGTTGAGCTTGCCGAAGGCTGCGATTTCGGTGGGGCAGACGAAGGTGAAGTCCTTGGGCCAGAAGAAGTAGACCTTCCACTTGCCTTCGTAGGACTTGTCGGTGATGGTCTGGAACGCCTTGTTTTCGTCTTTTTCAGTGCTGACTACGGCGCGAAGTTCGAACGAAGGGAACTTTTCTCCAACTGTAAGCATGAATAACTCCTTGAGAAAGTTAGGCTTGATCCTGGTTTATGGGAGGGCGTGATTCCGCCCCCGGCTGTCTCCGAAAGAGGAAGCCGATTTTTATGCCGTTTGGTGAATCATGGGTCCCTTAAGAGATGCGCCAGCGGGCCGGAAGTTGCGGCCGGGACGCCTTTGTTAACAGGGTAGCTGACGGGATCGAGGCCGCGGTGTGACTGCCGTCGCCGACGTTCAGCGGAGGCAGACCTCATTCCAGTGGCAGGCTCGCAGGCTGAGCGAGGGGCGTGCAGCCGGGAGGCGCGCAAGGCAGGTATCGCTGAGCACGCGCTATTTGATCCAGCAGGTGGGCATAATTTATGGCTCCCTTTAAGTTGCTCGTGTTATCTGATTGATTCAGAGTTGTTTATTTCGATTCGTTCCGGTTTGGCATTCCGGGCAGCGGAGATTTTTTATATATCGCTGCCCGGTGCCGGCCGGATGCGGATTCGAGCTATATTCCCGGCCATATGCTGCGACGCGGCGCAGAATCTTTCCAAGATAGGATGCCGGGGCCAAGGGCGGGTGGTTGCTTTTCGGTGGGACGTGAATCTGGGGTAGACTGCGGGGCATGATCGTGAAGATTGTGCCCGTTTTTTTCACACTGGAGATTGCGCGGACGGTTAGCTGGTACGCGGAGAAGCTGGGTTTCGCATGCCTGGGCACGTGGACCCCGGCTCCGGACGAACCGCCGGAGTACGCCATCGTGGCGCGGGATGGGCGGGCCATCCACTTCCGGCGGGCGGAGCCGCCGACGGCGAATCCCGAAAAGTATGCCGATGAGCTGCTGGATGCCTATCTATTTGTGCAGGATGCGGATGCGCTATATGCCGAGTACGCTGCCAAGGGAGTGGAGTTCGCGCGGGGGCTGGGGGACATGCCGTGGAAGTGCCGTGAATTCGTGGTTAAGGATTGCGACGGCCGGCTGCTGGCGTTCGGGGCGGATGTGTAGGTGGGCGGCTTTCGCCCCCTCACTCGCCGTGATTGGGTTCGTGCTCTCCCACCCTGTCGACAGCACAAAGTCGACAGGATGGGGCACGGGAACTTCGTGCGAATGCGGTCAGCGGGATTGGCGGGCTTGCCAGACTAGCTTTGCGGCGACCAGGTCTTCGATGGCCATGCCTACGGATTTGAAGAGGACACGCCCCTTTTTGGGGAAGGGGTGGCTGGCCGGATCGGAGAGGATCTCGCCGATTTCGGCCTGGACGCTCGAGTTGGAGAGGACGATGTCGCCGGATTCGCGCTCGGCCGCGTGGCGGGATTCGGCCACGATGTAGCTGGTGTGGAGGGTTTCGTCGTCGAGCTCGCGGACGGTGGGTCCTACCGCGCCGACGGAGATTACCAGAGCATCGGGTTTGAGCCAGCGGCCCATGAGTACCGGGGTGGGGGAGGCGGTAGCGACGAGGACGACGTCGGCCGATGCGGCTTCTTCGATGGTCGTGGCGCGGATCTGGGTCCCCGCGGCGAAGGCCTCGACGTGGGCGGGGGTTCGGGACCAGATGCGGACGTCGGCGATGTCGGGGCGGAGGAGGCGGAAGGCGGCGAGATGGGAGCGGGCCTGGACACCGGAGCCGAGGATGCCGAGGGAGCGGGCTCCGCGGGGGACCAGAGCATCGAGGGCTACGGCGGAGACAGCGGCGGTACGCATTTCGGTGATGAGGCGGCCGTCCATGATGGCGAGGGGTTGGCCGGTGGTGCGGCTGAGCAGCTCGATGATGGCCATGTGGGTGTGCAGGCCAAGGTTGGCGTTGCCGGGGAAGAAGGTGACGGTCTTGACGGCCATCACGTCCTGGTAGATGACGGGCATGGCGGCGAACCAGCCGTTGTTGGGCCCGGTGGTGTGGTTGGAGCGGAGGATCGAGCGCGGGGGCTGATCGACAATGTGATTCGCCCGGGGGCCTGCGGAGAAGTCGATGAGGGCCTGGCGGATGGCGGGGAACAGGGCTTCCCAGGTGAGGAGAGAGCGGACTTCTTCTTCAGGGATGTACATGTGGGTTTAAGGGTACCTTAGGGACAGAGAGACGAGGGATAGACCTACGAACGTGTAGAGCGGGAGATTGATACGAGGAGCTTAGCGGCAGAAGTTCAAGTGGCTCTTCAAAGGAAGAGACGAGGCATATTGCGCATCTTGGTGGAAAGTGAGGACCTTCGTGTGAAGGATCGAAATCGACTCCTCCGCGGTTAAACAGCGCTCAGTTTGCATAGCCTAACGGCACAACTGCAGCGGTGCAATTTTTAAACACCGCCGAATGCCGGTGTTCACTAAGCTGTTGAGTAATTCTTTTCAAGCTGTTGCAAGCAAAACTGTTTAGCTGACGACGGTGAGAGTCATGGCGACGCTGCCGCCGAGAGCGAGGTACTGGCTGGATGGGCATCGCCCTTGGCTGTGGCAGATGAAGATCGTGCGGTGCCCAGCATGCGGAGGTTAGCTCTGTTCGGAGAGTAGCGAGCTGAGGTAAACGGCGTTAATGTACACGGGGGTAGGAAATGGAAACGCGCGGCGGCCCGTCCTACTTTTCGGAGCGTTCCCCGGCTCCGAGTCCCCGGCTGTCGAGGAGGTTCCTATGGCCCGGATTACGCGTGTTGCTCCGGAACTGCCTGTTTCCAACCTGGGGGAAGCCATTGCTTTCTATGGAAGGCTTGGCTTCGCGCTTGCCAGCCAGAGCGCCGAGGGTTACGCCATCTTGGAGCGCGATGGCATTGCTCTGCACCTTTTCGAGGACAAGCTGCACCGCTCGGCAGCGATGGGCGTGCACCTGTTTACGCCGGATCTGGCGGAGATGTATGAGGAGTTTGCCGGACGCGGTGTCCAGTTCTCTCAGGGGATCGAGCGCAAGCCTTGGGGCAATCGAGATTTTCGCGTGAAGGATGCATTTGGGAATGAGCTGAAGTTCACGGAACCTTTGGGGGATGACGAGTAGCTCGTCACGGTGAGTGTCAACTGACCACTGTTCACTGTACTCTGCTTTTCTCGTATCCTAGTTGCAGACAATTATGAAGACATTCACTCTCGACGAAGCGCAGTCACTCCTTCCCGTGCTTGAGTCTCTACTTAAGCGCGCCATCGCGGGGAAGGAAGCGGCTGAAGGTGTCGAGAGCCAGCTCGGCGAGCTGAGTCGGCGGATTTATCTGTCAGGCGGGATGAAGGTGGACGTTGCGTCGGTTGTGCGGCTGCGCGCGGAGATGGATGGGCACCTGGAACGCGTGCGCGAGACCTTGGCCGAGATTGACGCGATTGGCGTGCAGGTGAAGGATCTGGAGTCGGGGCTGCTGGATTTTCCGTTTCGTCTTGATGACGAGGTGGTGCTGCTCTGCTGGCGGATGGGTGAGACTTCGATCGAACACTGGCACACGCTGGAGTCGGGCTTCAAGGGACGCAAGCCGGTGGATGAGCGGTTTCGGCGCGGAAAGAATGCGGGGCCGGCGCGGCCGAATTGATGGCCATTCCTCAGTCTGACGCAGACAGTCGGCAGGCCGCGTTCTGTGCTGCGAGACAGATCGATTTTGTCGCTTCGCCTGGAGATCTCAAGAGCGGGTTTGCCATCTCCACTGACGGCTTGGTGCCGATCAACGGGCTGCGTCATCGGGCCGAAGCTGGCACCACTGGCTGGTACATCTGGTGCGGTGAGCAGTTTTCTGTAGCTCCGGACTTTTTTGCTCCCATTCACACGACCCATATTTACCGAATGTATCCGCAATTGGTTCGGTTGCTGGGACTCCCACCCGGATCTCGATTTCTCCTGGCTGGCGAGTATCTCGACGTGTGGTTCGACCCAGCGCTGTTGCACATCTAGAGCATTTCCACGGTTGGTATATCGGGGACTTTTCCGCCGTCCCTACGGGACTCCGAACTCACATCAACTTCCGACTCCCCCACGTTGAAACGCGGGGCTAATAAACTCTGCGCCTAACGGCGCGGGCGCGTCGATCATCTCCTGAGACGCAGAAACTGCTCTAATCCACGAAGTCGTGGTGGAAGCGGAGGCGGATGCCGAAGTCGAATTGGCGCTCACGGTAATTGTCAGTGGCGTTGATGTTGAGGGGCTGTCCGAACTCGGTCTGGCCGGGCTTTGCGCCGGTGAGGAAGTTGAGCTTGGGCAGCGAACCGGCGGCGGTGGACGAGTCGACGTAATAGCCGGTGGTTTCGAGTTCGGTGACGTTCTGGTGATTGAAGAGGTTGAAGGTTTGCGCGAGGAACTCGAGTTCGCGCTGGCCTCCCAGTGAGAAGCGCTTACCGAGGCGCATGTCGGCTTTCCAAGTGGCGGGGTAGCGGTAGGTGTTGCGGCCGACGCCGTAGACGCGGTTGGCGCCGCCGTATCCGTTCATGCCGGGGCCGAGGGCCTCTACCAGGCCGCCGTCGACATACTGCTGCGCGAGCGTGCCCGAGGTGCGCATGGTGTAGGGGAGGCCGGAGTGGTACTGGCCGATGCCGGAGAGCATCCATCCGTTGGCGAAGTGGGCGGCGGGGCCGTGGAGTTTCCAGGGCGAGTGCCAGACGCCGTAGGCGGCAAGGGTGTGACGGATGTCGAGGTCGCTGACGCCGTATTCTTGCTGAAAATCGAGGGGATCGAGGACGCTGGCGCGGCCGCGCAGGACGCCCTCGTCGGGGTTCCAGTCCATGGCGTGGGCGTAGGTGTAGCGCAGGTTCAGGCTGAGACCGCGGCGGCCGGAACGCGAGAGGCGCAGCATGGCGGCCTCATAGGTGGAGTTGGCGCGGCTCGTCAGCTGGGTGATCTGCTGGTAGTTCGGATTGAGGCGTCCACCGTCAGCGCCACCGGCGGGCCACGAGGCGAAGAAGGGCACGGTGATCTGCGGGGATTTGAGGGGGCCCTTGCCGGTGGAATCGGTGACCGTGTAGGTGATGGTTCCGGGATTAAGGGCGGGGTCGAAGTTTGTGTCCGCAGTGACGGGGAGACGGCGGCCGAGGCTGGCGAGAGCCCCGACGCTGATGAGCACGCGGCCGGGGAGTTCTTCCTCGACGGCGGCGACGGCCTGGTGCACCTCGGCGTTGCGGTAGGTGGGGGCGATTTCGACTGCGCCGGGTTTTTGGGTGAGGCCATTGCTGGCGGCGAGCACGTAGGGGAAGGGGGGTGCACCGCCGGTTTTGTCGGGGAGATTGTCGGTGGGGCGGGCAAACAGGTTCAGGTCGCCTTTGGGCGAGCCGGTCTGGGTGAGCGCGCTTTCGAGGACGGAGTTGGAGGTGCGGCCGTAGTACATGCCGTAGCCGAGGCGGACGACCGGGATGTGGCTCTCGTGCGTGCCCCAGGCGAGGCCGACGCGAGGCGACCACTCGTTACCGAGGCTGGGAAGATGGCCGGCAGCAGGCAGGTCGGGATTGGCGACGAGTGCAATCGGTGGGGGCATCTGCTGGCGGTTCCAGGAGAGGCCCGCTGTGACGAGCAGCGATTTGCCGGGCTTCCACTGCGCGGCGGTGAAGCCGGTCCAGTCGTTGGTTTCGAGATGCCACTGAGTGGGGCCGAGGGTCTGCGAGTACCAGGAGTAGCAGGGCAGATAGCCGACGCCGTGTAGCTGGTTGTCGGCATCGCGCCAGGCTTTGCCGCGCTGGTCGCAGTTGTGCTGGTGCATGGGGTTGAGGGCGTCGGCCAGACCGTATTTTTCGAAGGCGAGTGCGTCGGAGACGAAGTTTTGGAGACGTGCGTAGTGGTAGGTGCCGGTGTGATTGCGGACGAAGCTGGTGGCGTCGGCGTCGTGGCGGAGCGCGAAGCCGCCGCGGAACAGGAATCCAGCGTGCATCCAGTGGACGGTCTCGCGAGCGGCGTAGGTGTGCTCGTCAGGATAGCTGCCGGCGCCGAAGCGGGCGGGGTTGCCGATCGAGAAACCGTAGCTGGAATCGACGACCATCTGGGGGAGTTGCCCCCAGGGATTAATGTTGAGGGTTTGCTCGAAGGGGGAGGGGGTACCGGGGGGGTGGGTGAGGAGATGGCGGCCAATGGAGCCCTGCGTCTCAAGCATGAGGCTGGGGCTGAGGGAGGCGGTCCAGGTGGCGAGGAGCCAGAGGGAGTTGCCGGTGCTGGCGCCGAAGCTGTGGGAGCCGTAGTTTTCGGAGAGCCGCTGGAGGCCGCCGCCGGGGGAGTTCCATTGGGTACCGGCGGCCTGGACGGTGAAGCGATGGCGCTCGACGGCGTTCCAGTCGATGCGGGCGAAGGCGGCGTTTTCGGTTGAGGTGCGGGGGGTGGGGCCGAGGAGGCCGGCGAGGGTCTCGAGCATGGAGGAGTAGGCGGTGAGACCGGCGGCAATGGGGTCGGCTGCGGTGAGACCGAGGCGGGCACTGAGGACCTGAAGCTCGTCGTTCGATGGCTGGGCGAAGAAGTTGTCGGGGTGCCGGACAGTGGCCACGGCGGGGTGGTCGCGCTGCTCGCGGTCGAACTCGGCAAACCAGAAGAGCTTGTTGCGGCGGAGGGGGCCGCCGAGGCCGAGGCCCCAGCGGGTGCGGTGATCGTCGGGCGAGTAGAGGAAGGGCGTGAAGACGGGAACGGTGGTTGCGGTGGCGGGGGCGGTCTCCTTGACCCACTGGGTGAAAGGATTGCGGGCGTCGAGGAGTCCCTGGCGGCCGAAGAAGAACGCGTTGCCGTGGAGACGGCCGGCGGTTTGATCGGAGCCGCTGCGAGTTTGGGCGGTGGCGGACATCGGGAATGCGCTGCCGCGGCTGTCGACGAGGCGGATGCTGCTGATGGTGGCTTCGTTCACGCTGGGAATGAGGAGGGCGGCGTCCTCGTGGCGGGTGATGCTCTGGGAGCCGAAGGCGAGATGGGTGCTGACGCGCTCGGCGGGCCGGGAGGAGGGAACTCGGCTGGCGGGAAGGGGTTGATCGTCGCTGGTGGGCGTGACGTCGGGTGGGGCGATGAGGGAATCGGCCTCAAAGTCGCGGCCGGGGAGGGGGAGGGACTGGATCTCCGCCGCGGAGAGGGTGGTGGAGAGTGCGGCTTCGGAGGGTTCGGGCTGGGCGGCCTCGGCTTGGAGGCGGAGGGGGGCCTGGAGGGGGCTGGCGAGTGCGGCGCGAATGCTGGCGGAGGCGGCTGAGGAGAGGAGGAGGCCGGTTTGGTTGAGGGGGCGGACGGCGGCGGTGGCTGGGAGTGTCAGGAGAGCGGGGTGGGGGGGGAGGGGGGGGATGGTGGTGCTCGCGACAGCGATGGTGGTGGGGGTGATCCCGGAGCGGTCGATCTCGGCGTTGTCAGGGGGGGAGGGGGGGAGGGGGGCCGGGGGCATCTGCATGGATGGGGGTGGGGGAGGGGGGAGGGTGGCGGTGGGGGTTGAGGCGTAGGTTCTGGTGTGCTGGTCGCGGGCGGCGAGGGCGGACTGGTCGGCGAGGGCTACGGCGGTGAGGATGCGGGAGGCGTGGCCGGGGCTTATGGTGATGCCGGAGGCGTGGCCGACACCGGAGGGGGTGCGGGCCTCCAGCTCGTAGCTGCCGGGGGTGAGGCTGGCGAGACGGTAAGCGCCGTTCTTGCCGGCGGTGACGTGGAATTCCTGGCCCGTGGTTAGGTTGCGGAGGAGGACGGTTGCTCCGTCGAGGGGGTGGGAGTAGAAGTCGGTGAGCTTGCCGTCGACTGAGCCAAGGGCAAGGGATTGCGCGGCCAGCGAGGCGGCGAAGAGCAGAATCGCCAGGAACGCCGGCCGGCGGCAATGAGATTGTTGGCCCACCCAGGACTCGCCCACGCAACCCTTCCGCCTGGCCCGCCGTCGGGAAGGCCAGGTGTGCGGCAGGTATCCGCCGCTACGGCGACCCCAGGAGAAGTTGAAGCGATTCTATTCCCAGAAGGGAAAGCTGAACAGGCGGAGAGCCCATATTGGGACAGGTTGTGTGAGCGCCATCACAATTGAGCTAACGCTTGGGCTGACGCCTGGGCGAATGCGGGTACAGGTTTCAGCGAGCGATCTGGTGGGATTGCTCCCTATCCGGGTCTTCCCAGGTGGCGAAGAGCTCCTCGAAATTCACGATGTGAGGAGCTTTCTTTTCAGCGGCTGAGGAGGCTAAATGAGCCACTTCACGGTGGTAGTCGACTTGCTGCACGTAGAACGTGCCGCTGTGGCCGCGTACGCGTACGCTTTCGCGAACCAGAGGGATGTACATAGTGTTTCCGATCAGTGGAAGCCGCGGCCAAATGCGGCGAGAGAGGGGCGCGCTTGCAGAGGCCGGGAGTGAGTGCCTCTATGGCTGGCGTCCGGTGGCGGACAGCCAATGACTGTGGATTGATCATACGCCCTAGGGATGGTCCTAGGGGAAAATTCGGAGAAATAGGCGAAATGGCTCGGAGTGAGGCGGGTGATAAGGGCAGTTGCTTAGAAGAGTGCGGCTTTGACCGCTGAGATGATTTCGACCCTTGAGCAATGGTCCGAGCGGGCACCGGGTCGCGGCTCGGCGGTGATCACCTGGTATCGCCTTGACAAACCCGGACGCTTAGTAGAAAACTACATAGCTGGCGAAGTCCCTGGCAATACCTTGGCAAGTCCTGGTTTGGAATTCTCTTTATCGGTCTTTTCGGGGGTGCACCGATGTGGATTGACCGGCAAGATCTCCTCTTCGCGGTCCGTGCGGCGCGGCGGGCTCCACTGCTTTCGATCATTGCGGTTGCAGCCTTGTCCCTTGGGATTGGCCTCAACGCCGGCGTATTCACACTGCTGAATGCACTGTTTCTGAGTGCGCCGACGCAGAAAGACCCCTCCCGTTTTGTGCAGGTCTATCCAAAATATGAAGGCTGGTTTACGGGCGCCGGCCAATACTCTTCGTTCACTACGGAAGACTATGACGCGGTCCGGACGCAGTCGAAGACGCTCGAGGAAATCGCCGCATGGCAAAACAGGGGGGCGATTCTCGAGCAGGCACACAGAGCAATCCCCGCGTTGCTGGTGACCTGCAACTACTTTCAAGTACTCGGGATCGATCGCCCGCTTCTGGGGCGCTTCCTGACCCCGCAGGAATGCGAACGAGGCACGACGGCACAAGTCGCGTTGCTGAGCGAGCCGTTGTGGAGGAGCCGATTCGACGCCAATCCGCACATTGTGGGCGAGACGATCCACCTCAACGGTTTGCCTTATACGGTGGTGGGGGTGGTGCGGGCAAGCGACACGAATCCCCGCGCGGGCGGGGTGTTCGCCCCCTATACGACAGAGCCTCTCTACGATCACGCAGGCACGAGCCAAATGGCGAATCCTGATGCGCCCTGGCTCGAAATCGCCGGCCGCCTTCGGCCAGGATACTCGCGCGCCGATGCGCAGGCGGAGTTGACCACGATCCTTCGTCAACAGGACCGAGCTTATATCGAGAGGAAGGTCACCAGCTTCAATCGCAAGACGACTGTCGAGCTGACCAATGGATCGTTCATTGAGACTCCCGCCTTGCGCGACACACTTGCCGCGCTGATGGCATTGATCCTGGGTCCGCTCTCACTGGTGCTGCTGTTGGCATGCAGCAATGTGACCATGCTGTTTCTGTCGAGGGCGGTGGTCCGGCGCGGGGAGATCGCGGTGCGGCTGGCGCTGGGGGTGGGACGCGCACGGCTCATGCGCATGCTGGTTCTGGAGAGTCTTCTGACCGCGTTGATCGGGGGAGGGGTGAGCGTCGCCATGGCGTATCGCGTGCCCCAGATGATCATGAACGTAGCCAACCCGACCCTGGCGGGTCTGGTCCCGGCCATGCGTCCGGACTGGCGCGTCTTCGGCTATCTCGCAGTCCTCGTCGCCGTGGCTGCAATCGCTTCGTCGCTCGCTCCGGTTCATGCCGCATGGAAACTGGATCTGGTAACCGCGCTCAAGGGGCGCGAGAGTACCGCCACCATGCGTTCGCGGCTCATCGGGGGGCTGATCATCGCCCAAATCGCAATGAGCTTTGTGCTTCTTGCCGCCGCTGTTCTTTTCGCGCGCATGCCGGGGATGGTCACCGCCATAGACCCGGGATTTGAAACGCGCCAGACCCTCTCGGTTCCGCTGGCAATCGACAACTCACCGCAAAATCGAACAAAGGCGCTGAGTTTCTACGGCTCTCTGGAAGCGCAAATCCGATCCATTCCCGGTGTGCAGGGGCTGGCGTACGAGACTCTGGAGCCCTTCCGCCAGACGCCGCCAAGCGAGATTCGCCTTCCACAGCAACAGAAAGGACAGGGCGAACCAGCGGTAATCGATAACGTCTCAACGGACTTCTTCTCCACATTCGGCATCCGCATGTTGGCGGGGCGGCCTTTTGTTTCGTCCGATTCATCCGCAAGTCGAATCAACCCGGTCGCCGTGGTCACGCAAGCCTTTGTCAAGCAGGCCTGGCCCGGCGAGGACCCTGTCGGCAAGATCATCATCACGCCTGATGACAAGCGGCTTACTGTAGTCGGAGTCGCCGCCGACACTCGCTCGGCACGTTTTGGAGTTCTTGATGGCCCGCGCGTCTACACCTTGCGCGATCCGTCGGCGCTGGAAGGACGGCTGTATGTACGCTTCACGGGAAGCGTCTCCACGATGGAAAAGGCCGTATTCGATGCGGTGAAGAGTATCGACGGGACGCAGGTGATGACACCTCAAACCATATGGGAACAGATGGAATCGGATGCCGAAAGTGTGCGCTCGCTGGCCCGGATCATTGTTGTGATGGCGGTGATCGCCGTGCTGCTGGCGGTTACTGGAGTTTACGGAGTGATGTCGTTTGCGATCAGCCAGCGCACGCGCGAATTCGGGATTCGGATGGTGCTGGGAGCGAATCGTGCCGCGATTTTCGAATCCATCCTGCTGCGCGGAGGCAGGCAGATCGCAGTCGGCCTGGTGTGCGGTCTTGCGCTTGCCGAACCCGTTGTGTGGGCATTTGCACACCTGATCAAAAACTCACCATTCCCTTTTCGAAGCTTTGACGGATCGGCGTTCGGCATTGCGGCAGCCATACTCGTTTGCGTTTCGCTGGCGGGTATGTATCTGCCTGCTCGGCGAGCCACGCAAGTGGATCCGATGAAGGCGCTGCGCACGGAGTAGAGCCTTTCAGCGGGGCTAAAGCCCCAAGTTTAACCAAGGGAGCCGGCGTACGGGCTGCCTGAAGGCAGCCCCTGATACGAAGCCCCTCACTAGGAGCCTGAAGGCAGCCGCTCATACGAAGCGCCTCAGCAGAAGTCTGAAGGCGGCCCCTGATAGGACGCGCCCGATGAGGCTTTTCAGCAAGATGTCAGGTCGTGCCTGACAGAGCGCCGTCCCGATGGGACTCGGCAGCGTCTCAATGCTGCTCTTCCCCACGCTGAAGCGCGGGGCTAACGAACTTTGCGCCTACGGCGCGGTAACTTATATATCCGGTAAACTGGGGAGACGGCACTTTCGGCCCGGGACGCGCTGTGGATGGGCGCGCGTTTACGCAATCTCTGCCGGATGCCGGATTGGAACAAATGTTTATTGATGAAGCAAAGATTCGCGTGAAAGCCGGCGACGGCGGTAACGGGTGCATGGCCTTTCGGCGCGAGAAGTTTGTGCCGCGCGGGGGGCCTTCGGGCGGCGACGGCGGCCGCGGCGGCGATGTGGTGATGGTGTCGTCGCAGCGGCATAACACGCTGATCCATTTCCGGTATAACCCGGAGCACAAGGCGCAGCGAGGCGAGCACGGGATGGGGTCGAACTGCTCGGGCTCGGACGGGCACGACATCGTGCTGCAGGTTCCGGTGGGGACGGCGGTGTACGACACGGAGACGGGCGAGCTGGTGCACGACTTCCAGGAGCCGGATGAGCGCGTGATTGTGGCCAAGGGTGGCCGCGGCGGGCGCGGGAATCAGCATTTTGCCACGTCGACGCACCAGGCGCCGCGGGAGCACGAGTTGGGGCGGCCGGGCGAGGAGCGGGCGTTCCGGCTGGAGCTGAAGCTGCTGGCCGATGTGGGTTTGGTGGGCTATCCCAATGCGGGCAAGTCGACGCTGATCTCGAGGATTTCGGCGGCGAAGCCGAAGATTGCGGATTATCCGTTTACGACGCTGGAGCCGAATTTGGGCGTGGTGACGGTGGGAGAGGCTCCGTATGAGGAGTCGTTTGTGGTGGCCGACGTGCCAGGGCTGATTGAGGGCGCGCACGAGGGGCATGGGCTGGGCGTGCAGTTTTTGCGGCATATCGAGCGGACGCGCGTGCTGGTGCACCTGGTGGATGTGTCGGATGCGTCGGGAAGGCTGGACCCGGTGGAGGACTTCAAGGTCATCAACAACGAGTTGGCGAGCTTTGGGAATGGGCTGGAAGACAAGCCGATGATGGTGGTGGCGACGAAGATTGATGTTGCGAATCCTGAGAAGCTGAAGAAGCTGACGGCGCATGCGAAGCGGCGGAAGCTGGAGTTCCATGCGATTTCAGCGGTGACGGGCAAGGGGATCGACGAGCTGAAGTGGGCGCTGGCGAAGCGGCTGCGGGTGGCTGCGGCTGCGGATTAACACACAGCACAATCAACAACCTTAGAATTGAAGAGTCGCTTCCTTTTTGAAGGTGTGGCGGATCTCTTTCCCCGAAAGGGCTGCACGGTTATGTCGAACATTCTGGAACATCTTCCGGTTGGCGAGAAGGTGGGTATTGCGTTCTCTGGCGGGCTGGATACGAGCGCCGCGCTGCACTGGATGAAGCAGAAGGGCGCGCTGCCCTACGCCTACACGGCCAACCTGGGCCAGCCCGACGAGAAGGACTACGACGAGATTCCGCGCAAGGCGCTGGAGTATGGGGCGGAGAAGGCGCGGCTGATTGATTGTCGACCGCAGCTTGTGCGCGAAGGATTGGCGGCGCTGCAGTCGGGGGCGTTCCACATCACTACCGCCGGCGTGACGTATTTCAATACGACGCCAATTGGGCGCGCGGTGACGGGCACGATGCTGGTGGCCGCGATGAAGGAAGACGATGTGTCGATCTGGGGCGACGGGTCGACCTTCAAGGGCAACGATATCGAGCGCTTCTATCGCTATGGGCTGCTGGTGAATCCCGAGCTGCGGGTGTACAAGCCGTGGCTGGATGCGGCGTTCATCGACGAGCTCGGGGGGCGCGCGGAGATGTCGGCGTTCATGCAGAAGTCGGGCTTCGCGTACAAGATGAGCGCGGAGAAGGCTTACTCGACTGACTCGAATTTGCTGGGTGCGACGCATGAGGCGAAGGATCTTGAAAGTCTGTCGTCGAGCATCCGCATCGTCGAACCCATTATGGGTGTCGCCTCCTGGCGCGAGGATGTTCCGGTGAAGGCGGAAGAGGTAACGGTTCGCTTCCACGAGGGGCATCCGGTGGCGCTGAACGGCAAGGAGTTTCCGAATTCGGTGGAGCTGATGCTGGAGGCGAATCGCATTGGCGGGCGGCACGGGCTGGGGATGAGCGATCAGATCGAGAATCGGATTATCGAGGCCAAGAGCCGCGGAATCTACGAAGCGCCGGGCCTCGCGCTGCTGTTCATCGCGTATGAGCGGCTGGTGACGGGCATCCACAACGAGGACACGATCGAGCAGTATCGCGAGAACGGGCGGAAGCTGGGGCGGCTGCTGTACCAGGGGCGGTGGTTCGACTCGCAGGCGATCATGCTGCGGGAGAGTGCGCAGAGGTGGGTGGCGCGTCCGATTACGGGCGAAGTGACGCTGGAGCTTCGACGCGGGAATGACTACTCAATCTTGAATACCGAGTCGCCGAACCTGACGTTCAAGCCGGAGCGGCTGAGCATGGAGAAGACGGAAAGCGTGTTCTCTCCGCGGGATCGGATCGGGCAGCTCACGATGCGCAATCTCGACATCACCGATACGCGCGATAAGCTGCTGACGTATGCGCAGGCGGGGTTGTTGACGCTGAGCACGGGGGCGAATATGCCGCGGCTGAAGGATGATAACGAGGGCGATTGATTGGGGGCGGTCTTTTCGGCGGTTATGCATTCGCCGGGGGCTAAAGCCCAGAGTCAATCAGGGGAGCGGCATGCGGGCTGCCTGAAGGCAGCCCCTGATACGAAGCCCCTTCCGAGTGGCTTTTGCAGCAAGCAGTGAAATCGTGCCCTGATACAAAACCTGTTCCGCCTGCGGCGCGGTAGGGGAAGCACTGACATTTGTGTGTCGATGACTATTTTGTTGTACTTAGAGTTCGCGCTCGATGTGCGACCATGAGAGTCGAAACGCGCGTAACGAGAGGACTCCCCCAACTAGCGCACCGTCGCGAGAGTACCGCCCTAATCCTGCGCCCCTGAGAGGCAGATGTTGATGCCGTATCTGATGTTGGGATACGCCGCCGCGGCTTTGCTGCTGCTTGTCGGGGTGGAAGTGTGCAGCCGGGCTGTGCCGGGGCTGCGGGGCGTGCGGATCCTGCGCTGGGCCATGATCAGCGCGGTTGTGGGCGTGCTGTTGCTGGCGCTGCGGTCGCATGCGCCGAACTGGATTTCGATTCTCTGCGCGAACGCGGCGATCTACGCGTGCATTCTGCTGATCTACTGGGCGACGGCGGAGGCGCTGGACGCGCGGGCGCGTTTTCTGCCCTGGGGCGGAGGGCTGATTCTGGCGGCCCTCGGCGGGCAGGCGTTCTATGTCTATGCGCACGACAATCTGCTGGCGCGGGTTCTGATTTCGAGCACGGCGATGGCGATTGTAGCCGGGGCCACTGCGGCGCTGCTGTTCCGCTATGAAGAGCCGGTGGAGGAGTGGGCGCAGAGCGGATGGAGCTTGCGCGCGCAGACGCGGGCGCTGGCATGGCTGCAGGTGGCGAACGGGCTGGATCACGTGGCGAGGCTGGTGCTGTCAGTAGTGTATCCGCCGGCCAGCTATGTGCATATGGATGTGATCCAAGCCGGCTTTACGTACGTGAACATGCTGCTGAATGTGGCGGCGAGCTGCGGGGTGATCTGGCTTGCGTTGAGCGTGCACCGGCGCGGGCTGCAGAAGGCTGCTGGGACCGATGGATTGACGGGGCTACTGAATCGGCGGGCGTTTGAGGAGATTCTGGCGCGGGATCTGCGGCGCGCGAACCGCGACGGGCGAACCCTGCCAGTGCTGCTGCTGGATATCGATCACTTCAAGGCGGTGAACGATTCGCTGGGGCACCAGGCGGGTGACCAGGTTATTCAGCGCGTTGCGGATGCATTGCGTGACTGCATGCGGCCAAGCGATGTTCTGTGCCGCTTTGGCGGCGAGGAGTTTGTGATGCTGCTGAACGGCGCGACGCTGGACCAGGCGGATGAGATTGCGCGACGCCTGCGGACTGAGATTATGCTGCTGACGCGTTTGCCAGGCGGACTGCGCCTGACGGCGAGCCTGGGGGTTGCGACCAGTCGTGCGGGTGAGTTGCCGGAAGAGCTTTTGAAGCGCTGCGACGAGGCGCTGTATCGATCGAAACGCGCGGGACGCAACCGGGTTACGGTGGACGGGATGTTGAGCGCGGGAATGCGGGGAAAGCCCGAGGAGCTTATACCATGGCGCGCTCTTTCACCGTCAGGTACTGATTCAGCACGGCCGAGGTGAGTTTTTCGGGGTCTAGGTCCATGGTGAGCGCGCCCTGCTCGCGAAGGCGGGCGAGGAGCAGCTCGCGGCGGCCGGCCATCTCCTGCGCGGCGGCGGCGCGAAACATTTCATCGACAGTTTTGGGGCGGGCGGAGGCGATGCGATCGACTTCAGGCTGCGCCATGGCGACGAAGAGCAGGACGTGGCGCTTGAGGAGCTGTGTGGCTCCGTCGATGACCTCGGGGCGCATGGCGGTCTCGGCGAGGTCGGTAATCCACAAAATGAGGGAACGGCGCGGCTGGAGGCGGTTCAGCACCGCGGTGGCGCGCAGGTGATCGGCTTCGCTGGTTTCGGCGCGGGCCTGGGCGAGGAGTTCGATCATCTGGCGGAGGTGGGCTGCGCCGCGGCCGGGGAGCAGGCGCTGCTGCACGTTCTGTCCGTAGGCGAGCAGGCCGACGCGATCGCCGGAGAAAAGGGCGAGCTGCGCGAGGGCGACGGCGGTGGAGCAGGCGTAGTCGAGCTTGGTATGCGGGTTTGCGACGTCGAGTTGATGGAGTGAGCCGCTCCAGCGTTGGTGCCGCATGAGGCGGCCGCAGTCGAGCACGATCCAGACGGCCTGGCTGCGCTCGGTTTGATACTGGCGGGTGATGAGGCTGCCGCGGCGGGCGGTGGCGGTCCAGCAGATGTCGCGGAGGTCGTCACCCTCGCGGTACTCGCGGAGGCTCTCGAAGTCGCGGCCGAGACCGCGCTGGCGGGCCTGGCGGAGTTGGAGGTCGATCTGGCGGCTGCGCGCGAGGAAGATCTGCTGATCTTCACTGGTGCGCAGCGCGGGATAAACGCGGACGGTTTGCGTAAGCGGCGCGAGGGCCCAGCGCTCGGCGAGGCCAAGGGGCGAGCGATAGCGGATGTAGAGCGATCCGGTTTCGCAGTCGCCGCGTTGACGGGGCGTGACGCGGTAACGAACTTTTGCAGACACGCGGGGGAACGCCGTTACGCGCTGCTTGATGGGTTCGGCAGCCATGGCGGCGGGCAGATCGTCAGTGAGGATGCACTGGACGATGATGCGGCCGTGGTTCTCGATGGCGAGCTCGATTTCGGTTTCGGAATCGAGGGCGGGGGCGTTGCTCCAGCTGCGCTCGGCGGTGAGCAGCGTTGGGCTAGGCAGGCGGAGACCGTCGAGCCAGGCGGCGAGGAGAACGAGTCCGGCCCAGACGAGCATGGCGTAGCTGAGACGCGGCATGTAGAAGCCGGGGATGAGCAGCAGGAAGCCAGCGGTGAGCAGCGCGATGGCGCGCGGGGTGAGGCCGTAGGCGAGCTTGCGGCGGCGCTCGCAGGCGGCGCGGACGGGCTCGGGATGGAGGGAGGGAGTGATCACTGGCGCGGCACCGGGACTGCGGCGATGACGTCGGTGAGGACGCGGTCGGCGTCGAAGCCTTCGAGTTCGGCTTCGGGCTTAAGCATGACGCGGTGGCGCAGGACGGGCTGGACGGCGCGCTTGACGTCGTCGGGGACGAGGTAGTCCCGGCCATCGAAGGCAGCGGCGGCCTGGGCGACGAACATGAGGCTGAGGGCGGCGCGGGGGCTTGCGCCGAGCAGGAGCGTGGGCCACTCGCGCGTACGGCGGGTGATGGCGAGGATGTAGCGGTAGAGCTCGGGCTCGATGCGGATGCGGCGGACCTCGGCGCGCGCGGCGGCGAGGAGGCCTTCGGGGATGGGCTCGATCTGTGCATCGTTGAGGATGCCGGCGCCGGTGCTGGCGTGGTGCATCTCGAGGACCTTGAGCTCTTCTGCTTCGTCGGGATAGGCGACGCGGATCTTGAGCAGGAAGCGGTCGAGCTGCGCTTCGGGGAGGGGGTAGGTGCCTTCGAACTCGACGGGGTTCTGCGTGGCGAATACGGTGAACCAGGCGGGGAGCGTGTGGCGGTTGCCGTCGGCGGTGACCTGGCGCTCTTCCATGCACTCGAGCAGCGCGGCCTGGGTGCGCGGAGGCATGCGGTTGATTTCGTCGACGAGCAGGAGATCGGTGAAGACGGGGCCGGAGTGGAAGACGAAGGAGTCAGTGCCGGGCTTGAGGATGGTGGTGCCGAGGATGTCGGCGGGCATGAGGTCGGGGGTGGCCTGTACGCGCTGAAAGCCGAGGCCGAGCAGGCGGCCCGTGGTTTTGACGATGAGCGTTTTGGCGATGCCCGGTACGCCTTCAAGCAGGGCGTGGCCCTGGCAGAGCAGGGCGATTAGGACCTCTTCGATCACGGCGGATTGGCCGGCGATGACGCGGCCCATTTCACGGCGCGCGTGGTCGATGAGCTGGCGTGTGGCATGGAGTGATTGAGTGCCTTCTTGTATTTGCATCGATTCCCCGTTCGTGTTTTTCTGCGGCATTGCGGCACGGATAAATCCGTGCTTTTCAAACGTAGTCCCTTCGGGACTTGGCAGCGCTTGCGCTGCTTTCCCCACGCTGAAGCGCGGGGCTAACAAACTCTGCGCCTACGGCGCGGTTGTTAACTCACTCACTTTCATTTCGGTGAAAGCGGTGGTGCGGTTGGCTATGGCGTCTAGCTTCTCAGTGTGTGCGGCTAACAACTGCACGAGGCGTAGGGCTTCTTTGGGATTCAGGGTGTCGTTGGTGGCGGCTTGTTCGCATGCGTCCAGATCGCCCTCGAGCGTGGGGTCGGCTTTTGGGAAACGGCGGCGGATCACGGCGGCTACTTCGGCAGCATCGATGCGCTGCACGCGCATGCCGCAGAGCCAGAGGGCATGACGGCGGAAGCGTTCCCACGCGACGGCGACGGCGGTGGAGGCTGCGCCAGCGTTCTTGTAGAGCGAGCCGAGTGCCTCAAGGAACTCGATGGGGGTGGCGCGGATGGGCGGCGGCAGTTCGCGGACCGGTCCGCTGCGGCGGCTGAAACTGAACAGGATAAGGAGGACGAGCAGGGGAATGCCGATTTCGAGCAGGCGAAGGGCGGGTCCGGTGGCGTAGCTCCAGGAGGACCGGATTTCGCCGTGCAGAGATTCATCCCAGTAGAAATGTTTGCCTTCGTGGGGCCCAAGCGAGTTGAGGAACAGATCGAGGTTCTGGGCGCGGGTGAGGGAGGCGTTTTCAAGCGGGGTGGAGCTGGCCCACCAGATGACGTGGCCGTCGCCCCAGTCGTACTCGAGGACGGCGGGCTGGCCGGCGCAGTCGTATTGCACGCGGACGGCGGGGTTGCCGGGCTGCCAGGTGGCGCTGGGGATCATCCAGACCTCGCCGGAAGAGGCGAGCGGGTCGAGGCCCTGGGGGGTGAGCTGGCAAGCGGTTGGGGAAAACGAACTGCCGGGGGCGGCGGACTGGCCGGGCAGCAGGAATCCGCCCCAGAAGCCGGTGGCGAGGACGCGGCCGCCTTTCTCAAGGATCTGGCGGACGGCTTTCATGTCGTCCTGCTCGCGGGTGAAGGGCTCGGCGAAGATGACGACGGTTTGGGGGCCGGCTTGGGCGGCTAGTTCGCCGAGGGGGCGCTCCCAGCGCTCGATGGGGTAGCCGGCGCGCTCAAGCATTTCATAGGCGGCGAGCGCGCCGTGCTTGCCGGAGAGGTAGGTGGAGGGCAGGCGGTTGTCGTCGTTGTCGGAGTTGGGGAGCAGGAGGCCGGTGGCGATGGCGAGAATGAGGGCGGCGCTGACGGCTAGGACGAGGACCTTGCGATCTTTGGAGTCTAGGGAAGGGAGGAACCAGGAGGGGGCTTTCATTGATTACCCTCTTGTTGATGACGGCTGCGCACGCCCAGCCATATGCCGAGAATGAGATCAAGCCCTGCAATTCCGGTGCACACCAAGATGGTGGTTTTGTTATGTGAATAAAGCAACACGAGTCCGAAGGCAAGCCAATAGCAAGCGCTGAGTGACAGGGCGATCGTTAGCCATTTTGGTTGGGGCTTGTTTCGATACTCCTGACTCATCGCGGCTGTCCTCCGCTGTCGAAGAGGGCAGACGCGAGTTCATCTGCGCGATGGTAGTCGGATTCGGCGGCGGGACGGCCGCCGTACCAGGTCCACTCGAACTCGCGGGTGAGGGCGCCGAGGCCGGATTTGCGCGGGTCGTCGGGGGCAACGAGGGCGAGGTATTCGCGGGGCGTCCGGGCGCGGTCGGCGGGCCAGAGCTTTTTGGATTCGAGGCGGGAGATGGAGGCCCAGTAGAGGAAGTGGATGGCTTCGCGCCACTGGCTGCGGGCTGCCGCATCGCGGGCGTCGTTGAGCCACAACTGCCAGTCGCGTGCGGAGGCTGCGCTGGGGGCGGGGCGGTCGGCGTCGGGGACGAGGCGGATGCGCCAGCGGCGCTCCATTTGGAGCAGGCCCCAGATGAGGCCGACGCCGACGAGGGTGAGGAATCCCCAGACGAGGGTGCGGCCGACCCAGGCGGCGTGGGTCTGCTGGCGGCTTAGCCAGTCGAAGGCGCGGTAGATCCAGTTGCTGATGCGCTCGGCCGGGGTGGGGCCCTGCGCGGCCTGCTTGAGGTTACGGAACTCGCGGCCGGTGAGGACCTGATTCAGGACGGCGCGCTCCTGCGGATGAGGGGGGAGGGGGGATGCGGCTGCGGCAGCCTGGTCGATGTCGTCGGCCAGGCGGTCCTGGGCATCGTCGAGGAGCTGGGAGGTGGTGGCGACCGGCTCCGGTTTGTCGTCCGGCTCGCCGGGATTGAGGGGAGGCGGGGTGGCGCCTTTGGCTTTCACGGCGTCGTCGGGGTGCTGGGCGCGCTCCAGGAGGACGCGGAGCCAACTGAAGCGGACTACACGCTTCTGGCCGGCGGCGCCCCAGGGGACCTCGTCGTCGGGTCCGACTTTGGCGGGGTCACAGGTTTCGGCGGTGCGGGCGCCGGCGCAGGCGGCGGTGAGCTTCTGGAGATCCTGGAGGTGGGCGCGGTATTCGGATAAGGTAGCGGAGCGCCAGCTGGCGGCGGGGGGCTCGGGGTGCTCCTGCACTAGCTGGGCGCGGGCGGTGGGGGATGCGAGCGCGCAGAGGAGTGCCAGCATTGCTGCAGGCAGGAGGCGTTTGGGACGAGGCATCACGCGGTGGGTTCCTCCACCGGAACAGACGCGGGGGCGGGCGCGGCGGGCTCGGGCGTACTCTGGGCGGGGCCGGGCGCGATGGGGATTGGTTCCGTCATTCCTGCGGAGTGCATCATCCACTCGATGTCGAAGCCTTCTTTGCGTATGCGCTGATCATAGTAGAAAGAGTTCCGGAAATTGCATTTGCGGGAGTCGCCGAGGCGCATGGGGCGGAGGGGTTCGGTCATGCGGGTTCCTCGCCCGCGCTGGTTAGAGCGGCGGGTTCCGCGATTGTCTCCATGCCGGCCTGTTCCATCATGAGCGCGATGTCGAGGCCTTCCTTGCGTACGCACAGGTCGTAGTAGACGAGCGTGAGTGCGATGAACTCCAGCGGCATGAAGACCAAGTCCACCAGGAGATTCCAGAAGTTCACGAGGAAGGGGGCAAGGAAATCGGAATGCCGGGCGAAAGGTCCCCAGGCGTTGAGAAGGCCGATAAGCCAGTCTCCGCTTCCTTTTAGTGCCCACAGGATTCCGAGTGGCAGGAGGCCCGCCCACATCACTTTCCAGCGGTAGCCGTCGCCCAGCGTTACGCTGCGATCGATGGAGGGGCCGGCTGGGGTCCTGAGAATGGCGGTCGCCGGAAACGCGAGGAGATAACGCGCCCAGACAAGCCCGCACGGAATTGCGCACAACGCGACGATTATGACGGCAAAGGCAACCCCGCCCTTGCTGTGCAATGCCGATAGCAAGGCGGTCGCCACGAAGTAGAGGATGACGACGGGCCAGAACGACATGAGGCCCTGCATGATCGCGAGGCCGACAAGACTTGCTTTGCGATTGCTGAATGATCCGTAGGCGCTGCGTACCGTAGCGGCCCTGCTCAGCGAAAGCTGCGAGGTTGCCCAGCATTGCGCGGCCGTTGCTACTGGAGTGATGATCAGATTCCCTAACAAGAGGACGATGACGGTCAGCCCGGAGATGGCATAACCGATACCCCTGCCGTCGGCGCGAAAGAAGTCGCCGGCTGTTGACATGGCGAACTGTGCGATAGCGGGCGGCAGAGCGATGCCGAAGAAGAGGCCGAGATTGGTGCGGAGCAGTTGGATTGCTCGGTCGAGGAGTTCGCCGAGGCGCATGGGGCGGAGCGGCTGGTTCATGCGGAGGCTCCGGCGATGGGCTCGTGAGGCTCGGGTTCGGGTTGCTGTTCGGTTTTGGCTTGCGGCTCGGGGACCTGCGGCGGGGGTGTGAGAGCTTCGGGTGCGGGACTTGGCGGTGCGCCGTCTGCCGAGATCGAGCGCGTTGAGGGCAGCCAGGGCGCGAGTTGCGGCTGGGGGGAGGGGGCGGCGATCATGCCGGCTTGCTGCATGAGCCACTCGATGTCGTAAGCCTCTTTGCGGACGCGCTGGTCGTAATAGAAGAGCACGAGGGCGATGGCGATGACGGGCATGGTGAGCGCGTTCGAGACGAACGACATGGCGTACATGCCCATGAGCGAGATGGTGCCTGCGAGTTGCGCGTTCTGCGGGGAGTTGAGCCCCGGGATGAGGTAGATGGCCAGCATGAGGGGGACGGTGACGAGCAGAGACGCGATCCAGCTGAGGGCGAGCACCATGGCGAAGAGCGCGAGCATGCGCCAGCGGGTGCCTCGGCATAGCTTCCAGGCGCGTTTGAGGGCGTCGATGGGCCCGGCTTTTTCGATGACGGCGATGGGGAAAGCGAGGCCGATCTGGATCATGATCCAGATGACGTAGACGGCCAGGGCCATCATGGTGAGGAGCACCAGGACGACCGTGAGTACGCCGGTGGCGGCTCCGCCGCCTCCGGCAGTGCCGGCGATGGCTGCGCCGACGGCGGCCACCATGACAGCGGCGGTCCACAAGGTGGAGGGGACGCCGAAGATGATGACAGCCTGGAGAACGAAGAGGCCGATGTATTGCCAGCCGCGCTTCCAGACGGATTTGAGTGACGAGGCGATGGCGATCTGGCCGCCGCCGAGGACAACGGAGCTGGCGGCCTGGCAGAGGGCTGCTCCGCAAAGGGCGTTGGAGGCAATGAGGAGTGGCAGGGCGATGAGTCCGAGCGCCATCATGCCGAGGAAGACGAGTGCGAATGTTTCGGGTTTCGGCGTGGCTGCAGGGCCGGAGAGGAAGCCAGTCGATGCCAGGAGCAGGACCATGCCGCCGCTGAAGCCCATCATCATTCCCGCGGGGATTGCGGCCAGGCCGAAGAAGACCAGAAAGCGGGAGCGGTAGAGCGTTACCGTCCTGTCGAGGATCTCGCCGAGTGTGGAGGGCCGCAGGGTCTCATTCATGCAGGGTTCCCGGAGTGTCGGCGGCGGGGGCAAGGTCGGCGGTTGGCAGTTCGGGTTGGGATGCGAGTACGGGCTCGGCTGCGAGGGTTGGTTCGACGGTGCTGATGGATTCAGTATTGACGGCGGGCGCGGTGATGGCTGGTCCTGGTGTCATGCCGGCGGCGAGCATCATCCACTCGATGTCGTAGCCTTCTTTGCGCACGCGCTGGTCGAAGTAGAAGAGGGTTACGCCGGTTGCGCCGATGGGGCCGAGGAACGTGTTGGTGAAGAACTGGATGACCTGGGAGAGAGCGCTGACGCCCGGGGCGATGTGGGCCGGATGCTTGAATGCCATGACGAGAACGAAGGACTGCGTCAGGCCGACCAGGCCAACCTTGATTACGAGGACCAGCAGAAGCAGGGCGAAGATGCGGGGGCGCGCGCCCTTGCTGAGTTCGATGCTGCGCTTGATGGCTGCTCGCGCCTTGAGGTTTTCAACGACGCAGGCGGGAATGGCGAGCGCGTAACGGATGTTCATCCAGACTGCGTAGACCAGACAGGGCAGGAAGAAGAGAAGGAGCCCCACGCCGACGATGGCGAGGATAGCCGGATCCTGGGAAGGAGTGGCGGCGGGACCCGTGGGGGCTGTGCCTGCTGAGGAGGCGTGTTTGGCCGGGATGAGGAACATCGCAAGTATGAGCCCGCCATAGACGGAAAGGACGGGGCCCCAGGCACGGAAGAAGGTGATGGTCATGAGCCACAGGTAGCGGCCGAGTTTGGGGAGGGTGCTCGCGTATGCGCTGCGGATGGTGACGGGTTCGCCGAGGTTTACGGCGGCGACGGCGCGGCTGATGGCGGCGATGGCTGCGCCGAGCAGCAAGAAGATGAAAATCAGCCTGAGTCCGCCGACGCTGAGCGACGCTATGGCGGCCCAGGTTTTGCCTTTGACGAGGGTGATGAGGCCGAGCTGGAGCAGCGCGAGCACAAGGGATACGGCGGCATAGATGGAGAACATTCCGGCGAAAAGCAGGAAGTTAGTGCGGTATAACTGCGCGGTGCGGTCGAGTATCTCGCCCAGAGTAAGTGGACGGAGGTTCGTTTCCATGCCGGTCGTTCTCCCAATGTGTGTTTGCCGGATACTAGCATAGGGGCGGGTGTTTGTATCCGACTGTTTCAGAGAGGGTGTTTTTTCCGGAATTGGGTATTTCTTACTCTACTTGCGGTGAGGGAGTTCCGGGTAAGTACTAGGTAGCGCAACGGCTTCCGATTTGGCCCGTGACTTGCAGGCTCACGGCAGAGCGAGAGAGCGGTTCGGAGAAGACAGATGCCCCAGGCGGTATCACACTCCGGACCGCGGGGCCCTGGAGGTGCCGCCGCAATGAAGTCGGGCATTAAGCGCAGCTTGTTTGTCGGCATCTCAATGGCGCTCGTCGCCTTGACTGTCCGCCGCTACAACCGCGATTCGGAGATCAATGCGGGGCCCGATGGGCCCTCGGGCGGATCCGGCGGTAACGATAAGATCGACCACTCATCGGTGACTGGACCCGTTCTCGCGGATCAGCCGGTGCCTATCGCGATTCGACGGCCTGCAATGGTGGCGCCCACCGTCACCTTCAGCGGGACGGTTGTGCGCAGCGGGCCGCGCTTTGCGTTGCGGGAAACCGCGGGCGTTCTTTATCCGCTGGATTCGGCCGGACGCGCATGGCCGTTTGAGGGTGAGGACGTGCGCGTCACCGGCAAGCTGGATCTGGATACGCGGCTGTTGTACGTGGACGCTATCGAACCGGTGGACGGAATTCTTGGTGGATCTAGCCTGCCGATCTCCGCTGCTTAGTGTGATCCGATGGTCATGAACGGCCCGGATGCATCCCTCGGGGGCTAAAGCCCCAGTTCAATGGAGGGGACCGCATGCGGGCTGCCTAAAGGCAGCCCCTGATACAAGACCTGTTTCGAATGGCATTTCCAGCAAGCTGTGAAGCGGTACCCTGATAGAAGGCCCGTTCCGAATAGCCTTATGGGCGCGTCGCCTAGTGTGATCCGTTCTCGGCGGTCTGGCCGTTCAGGTGGTGGATCTTGGTGTCCGCGGGCATCTGCGCCTTGAACTGAAAATCCTCATCCTTGAGCGGCGCGTTCTCAGTCACCTTCTCGAGCGTGAGAGTGATCTGAAGTTCCTCGACCGGGCGCTTGATGGTGATGGTTGAGGGGTACCGGTTTTCGCCGTACGTCGTATAGCCCGAGTAGAAAACCTGAGTGCGCAGATTGCCCTGATCGTCGTAGAGGTCCTGCTGGTGTGGGAGCAGGTCTTCGCGGCGGAAATGGATGACGCGGACGGGCGACAATCCCTCGCTGCCCGGCTTGCGACGCACGATGTTCAGCAGGTATTCGGGCACGAGCAGGAGGTGCTTCTTGGAGGCGTCTTCAATGGTGTCGGTGTCGGCGGTGACGTAGTACTCGTCGCCAGGATCGAGGCCGCGCACAACCAGCGAGTCGAAGAAGAAGCCGGGGCGCAGATTCTCGAACTGGTTGGTGGATTTGGTCTGCGATTCGGTGGCAGGTCCTTCGATGGCCTCATTCTTGGAGGGAATCCAGAGGGTGAAGTCCTTGCCGTCCGAGCTCATGTCGAGCAGGCGCGTGCCCACGACCGGCACGCGGCCATAGACGCGCAGCATGGAGGGCTTCTTCAACAGGATGATGCCCCGGATGGAGGGATACTCGCTGGACTCGCCCTTCTGCTGATGGGTGACCGTGGCCTTCATCTCGACGGTGGCGTTGAGTGTCTGCAGGGCGCTCCAGCGGTCGTTGAGCCGCTTCACCAACTCGTCGGGAGTGGCATAGAGAGTAATGACGGGCGCTTTGGGAACGGGCAGCTTGCGCCGGGTAACCAGACAGCCGGATAGCAGAATGGGCAGACCAAGGGCCGCGACGGCAATTCGCCGAGTGAGCCTGCGCGCCTGCCCCAGCCTTGCAGGGGGTGCCAGTGTCACTGGTTCCCCTCTTTCTTCACGGCATCGCGATATCCGGCCACGTTGCGGTTGTGCTCTTCGAGAGTGGCCGCGAACAGTGACTTGCCTTGCGGATTCTTGCTGGCCGCCACGAAATAAAGATAGTCGGTCTGGGCGGGCTGCATGGCCGCTTTCAGCGATTTGATTCCGGGATTGGCGATGGGTCCAGGGGGGAGGCCGGGATGCATATAGGTGTTGTAAGGCGTATCGCGTTGCAGGTCGCTGGCGTAGATGGTGCCGCGCCAGGCGTTCTGCAACTGCAGGCCGTAGATCACGGCGGGGTCGGTCATGAGGGGCATCTGCTTGTCGAGGCGGTTTTCAAAGACGCTGGCTACCAGGGGGCGCTCGCCGTCGATAGCCGTCTCGCGCTCGACGATAGAAGCCAATGTCACGACCTGGTGCACGTTGTGATTGAGGCCGAGCTGCAGCGCTGCCTGGCGGAATCGCTTGACCATGAGTGCGGCGATTTGGGGCATCTGCTCCTTGGGGCCGATCTTGTAGGTGTCGGGGAAGAGGTAGCCCTCGAGGGTTTTGGCCTGAGGATCGATGTCGGAGAGCAGGCCGGATTCCTGCCGCGCTACGTTCACGAATGAGGCCGCGGGGCCGAAGCCAGCCTGCTCGAGCCGCGCACCGATATCGAACATGGTCGATCCCTCGGGGATGGTGACGGCGATGGCATAGGTGTCACCGCGGCGGATGCGGTCGTAGATTTCGCTGACCGGCGCGGGATGGTCGAATCTATAGTCGCCCGCCTTCAGGCTGCCGTGCTGCAGCCAGCGCTCGACGTAAAAGGCGTATTGGCTGCGGATGATTCCGGCTCCCTCAAGCTGCCGGGCGATGCGCATGGTGGATGAGCCGGGCAGAACTTCGACAAATGTTTCCTGTTGAGGGCCGTAAGGGGTGTACAGGACGAAGGCAGCAAAACCTGCGGCGGCCAGGATAGCCAGGAGAAACACGGCGAACACAACCCGGCCCCAAGAGCCGCGCCCCTTTGCTGTCGACCGTCTGCGGCTCGCCATTCCTCTGCGGTACTCCTCCGTACTCTTGAATAAGACGCAAAAATCCCTCTTGGGATTCCTAACCTTAGTAGATTGTATAAAGTCAGGTTGGGTTTCATGTTTCGGCACCAAGGTATAGGTCCGACGGCTGAAATCTGAAACTTAGTCGAAAGAATCGGCAATGAGCGACACACACAAACCTGAACCCGCTGAAGGGACGCCGCCGCCGCGTTATCTCGGGCTGGACGTCGGGACCAAGCGCATCGGCATTGCGGTGTCGGATGAGTTGGGGCTGACGGCGCAGCCGGTGATGACACTGGAAACGCGGCGCAATCCGCGCGAGGATCTGCGCTCGATTGCGCGGCTGGCGCGGCGGCACTCGGTTGTGGGAATCGTGGTGGGGAATCCGCTGCACATTTCGGGTGAGTCGAGCCCGCGGGCGGCCAAGGTGCAGGCGTTTGCCGCCGAACTGGGGGAGCTGACGGGGCTGCCAATTCATCTTTGGGACGAGCGGCTGACCAGCCGGGAGGCCCACCAGATTCTGTATGAGGCGGGGCACGCTCGGCAGGAGCATAAGGAGCTGGTGGATCAGGTGGCTGCGACGTTGATTCTGCAGTCGTTTCTGGATGAGCGGGGGAGGGCGGGGGTGCGCTTGTCGGATCTGTGATACCGCGCACTGTCGGGGATTCCGCGGCTGTGGCAGGGTTTCGGTGGCCGTAGCTTTAACTTTCGGCCGGGGGAATTCATGACCACAACCGCTCCCGCAGCAAACGCAGCCCTCACTAGTTTTGCCGAAATCCGCAGCCGGGCCCGCGAACTTGGGCCGAAGCGCGTTGGAGTGGTTCTGGCCGACGATGATGTGGCTCTCGCCGCTGCGTCGGGCGCGCTGCTGGAAGGCATTGCGCAGCCGGTGCTGATTGGCGATGAGAGGCGCATCCGCGTTCATGCCGAATCGCTTGGGCTGCTGGAGCTTGCGGAGCACGCCGAGTATGTCGCTTCGGACCACGACGCGGGCGAGGCTGCGCGGGTTGCTGTGGGGCTCGCGCGCGAGGGTGGGATCGACATCCTGATGAAAGGCCACCTGCGCACGGATCAACTGCTGCATCCGATTTTGGACAAGCAGAAGGGGCTGCGGACGGGACATCTGCTGTGCGATATCGCGGTTTGCGAATTCCCGGGCGTAAACGGCCCGCGGCTGGTGGGACTGAGCGATGGCGGGGTCAATGTTGCGCCTACGTTCGATCAGAAGCGTCAGATTCTTCTTGCGGCGCTCGGAGTGTTGCATTGCCTGGGCATTGCGCATCCGAAGATCGCGGTTTTGAGCGCGCTGGAGGTTGTGATCGACGCCATGCCCTCCACGAAGGAAGCCCGGGCGCTGGCGCAATTGGCGGCGACGGGAGCGTTTGGCGAGGCGGATGTGTTCGGTCCTCTGGCGCTGGATAACGCGCTGTTTGAATGGGCCGCGCGCGCCAAGGGGATCTCGCACCCGGTGGCCGGACATGCCGATTTTCTGCTGATGCCGAACATTGAAGCGGCCAATGCGCTGGCCAAGGCGGTGATCTTCCTGGCGGGCTGGCGGTTCGCGCACGTGGTGGCCGGAGCCACTGTTCCCCTGCTCATCCCATCGCGTGTGGAGGGCGCGCACGATAAAATGAACTCAATCGCTTTGGGAGTACTGTATGCCGCGCGGTGAGTTCAAGGTTCTCGTAATCAACCCTGGATCCACATCGACAAAGATCGCTGTTTACAGCAATGAGATCCCCGCGCTGGTGCGCACCATCGTCCACTCCGAAGCCGACCTGGCGCCATTTCAGGGACGGCCCGTTCTGGACCAGATTCCTTTCCGCAAGGCAGCCATTGAAGACGAACTGCGCGGAGCAGGTTTCAAGCGGCGCACCCATTTGCATGCGGTGGTGGGTCGGGGCGGCCTGCTGCGGCCAGTACCCAGCGGCGTCTACGCAGTGACGGAAACGATGCTGGATGAGCTGCGGTTGGCGCCGTTCGGCGAGCACGCATCGAATCTGGGCGCGTTTCTGGCGAAGGCCATCGCGGACGAAGCGAACGTCGAAGCCTTCGTCGTTGATCCGGTCAGCGTGGATGAGCTTTGCGACAAGGCGCGCATCTCGGGGTCGGCGCTGGTGCCGCGCCGGTCTCTCTCGCACGCGCTCAACACCAAAGCTGTGGCGCGCCGTTACGCGCGGGAGCGAGGCAGGCCCTACGAAGAGCTTCGGCTGGTGATAGCGCATCTGGGCAGCGGCGTGTCGGTGTCGGCCCATGAGGGCGGCCGGATGATCGACGTGAATCTTGCTGGGCAGGAAGGACCTTTCTCTACCGAGCGGAGCGGCGGGCTGCAACTGCTGGGCGTGGTGGAGCTGTGCTTCAGCGGTCTTTATACACAGCGCGAAGTCTGGGACGCGTTCATTCGCGAGGGCGGCATCTACTCCTATCTCGGCACGAAGGATTTGAGCGAGGTGGAGAGCCGCATTGTCGCGGGCGATGATAGGGCTGCGCTGATTTTCGATGCCATGGCTTATCAGATCGCCAAGGAGATCGGCGCGATGGCCACGGTTCTCGAGGGCCGCGTGGATGCGCTGATCATCACGGGCGGCATGGCGCACTCGCGCCGGCTCATCAGCCAGCTTCGCATTGCGGCCGGATGGATTGCGCCCTTTGTCGTGTATCCGGGAGAAGACGAGCTTGAGGCTCTGGCCAAGGGAGCGCTGAGGGTTTTGCGCGGCGAGGAGAAGGCTCGCGAGCTGGGGTCGGAAGCGATCAGGACGCCTGTCCATCTTGTTCCTGCGGACTGAGATTCCGCTTTCTGCGAGTTTCTACTGGACCGTGAATTGTTTGTGTCTGCAGGGGTTGGCATCGCGGCGGCTTTTTGCACCATCAAAGCTTTGGCCGGCGCAAAGGCCACGCTGCGTATAATGAAATTTCAAGCTTTGGACCCCTCGCGGCCGGAGCGAATCCGCTCGTTTACGGACACCGAATGCCCGATCACATCAAAAATCAGCTTCAGAAACAAATCGCGGAGCTTGAGCATGAGCTCGCCCACGAACTGCCGGCCGAGATCAAGAAAGCCGTCGCGATGGGCGACCTGTCAGAGAACGCCGAGTACCACATGGCCAAGCAGCGCCAGGAGTTTGTCAACGCGCGCCTGGGCCAGCTCAAGCGCAGGATGGCTGAGCTCTCGCTCGTGAACCTGGCGAACATTCCGCGCGACCGCGCCGGCTTCGGATCCACGGTTGTGGTTTTCGATACGCAGAAGGACGAGGAGATCGAGTACCGTTTGGTGACCAGCGAGGAATCGGATGTGTCGAAGGGACTGATCTCGACGACGTCTCCGATCGGACGCGGCATTGTGGGCAAGCGTGTGGGCGATGTTGCGACGATCGTCACGCCCAATGGCAAGCGCGAACTTGAGATCCTGAAGCTCACGACCATTCACGACGAGGCCGGCGAAGAACAAAGCGCTGAGGCCGCGCAGCAGTAGCTCGTTCGGCCGGGCTGTATTCGGCTGAAGCAGTAGAGAGGAACGGAAGCAAAAGCAATGACCTGGACTGGTGGGTTTGGCGCCGCATGTGGCTGGCTGTTAAACAAGATTGTTCACGGCCTGGCGCTCACCCGCATCTCGCCTAATGTTCTTACCTTCATCGGACTGGTCATCAACATTGTTGCCGCGTTCTTCTTTGGGCACGCCAGTGCCGTGAATGCGGGCCGCTACTTCTTCTATGGCGGGCTGGTGATTATCGGAGCAGGCCTGTTTGATATGGTCGACGGCCGCGTGGCGCGCCGCACCAACCAGGTGACTGTCTTCGGCGCGTTCTTTGATTCGGTGATCGATCGCTACTCGGATGTGGTGCTGTTCTTCGGGATCCTGGTGTACTACGCGCGCTCGAATCATCTGCGCTACGTGGTGCTGACGGCGTTCGTGATGGTGACGTCGCTGATGGTGAGCTACACGCGTGCACGCGCCGAGGCGCTGATCGGTTCGTGCAAGGTAGGCTTCATGGAGCGGCCGGAACGCATCGTGCTGATCATTCTGGGCGCGCTGTTCGAGTGGGCGGGCGTGATGGCTCCGGTGCTGTGGGTGCTGGCGGTTCTGTCGACGATCACGGTGGTGCACCGCATCCAGTACACCTACTGGAATACGAAGCACCTGGTGCCGGCTAGCGAGGTGCCGAAGGTGCAGGCTGAGATTGCGGCGCCTGAGTGTGAGCCGGTGCTGGCGCGCGAGAAAGCTGAACTGCCGAGCTAGTCTTTTTCTAAAGCAACGGCTCCAGCCCGTCGAGGACTGGAGCCGTTGCTTTTCTAATCCCTAATAACCTAATCCCTAAACCCTGTTCTTCAGCAGTTGGTTGCCATCATGGAGCAGCCTTGCTTCGATGGCTTCCACTGGATCAGGAAGCGGGTGACGGCGGACTCGTCGGATCGCTGTACGGCCAGTTCGAGTTCCTTGGTTCTGGAGCTGTAGAGCAGCTTGCCGGTTTCGCTCAGCACGGCGACCTCGGGAACGCCGTGTTCGACAGGAACCTGGTAACGCCGGGCGATGTCGAGGTTCTCATCGAGATGGCCGACATTGATGTGCACCACGACGTAGTTGGCGTCGAGCAGGGGACGGTTCTGCTGGTTGTGGAAGTACATGTCGAGCACAATGCAGTCACCGCACCAGTTGCCGCCGAAATCGAGCAGCACGTGCTTGTGCGTGGCGGCCGCGGTCTTGAGCGCCGCGGCGATGTCTGCGTGCGCCTGCGCAGGGTCTGGATAGATGGTGCGTGTTGAAGGCCGCGCTGTTGCTGCAGCCATCAACATTACGGCCGCGAAAATCCATCGGGGAAACCTCACTTCGACAAGCCTCCAATACCTCGATTGTATTGTTTGATTCACTACAGCCCGACTTTGTTACAACGGGCAGGGGCCCTATACTCACTGAGTACACATGAGCGACGAGCTGCGCAAACGCCTGGAATCAACCCCGTTCCCCGACCTGGCTGCCATGATGGAGGGCTATGCGAAGGGCGCTGTCGAGGCGGCGCGCGATGATTATCGCCTTGCTCTCGATTTCACCCCGGCTTCTATTGACGTGCTAGACGAGATCCTGGTGCTGGTGAGCGAGACGCCAGACCACGACGTCGACTACGAGGTTCGCCTGTGGGGCAGCTACCTGGGCGAGATCATCCGGCAGCGTTATGCGGGCGGGTGGGAGATGACGCAGTATCCGGGCGGCACGGTGGCGGTTCCGGCTGTGGACGTGCGCGGGTCGCGGCTGTTTCCGCTGATGAAGGTATATCGGCGTCTCACCATTGGGGAAGAAGAGGACCTGCGCAGCTTTTATGCGATGGTGACGGAGCGGTTGGGGCGCCCGGCGCAGGTGAACTAGAGGCAGGGAGTAGGAAGTAGGGAATAGGGAGTAGCGGGCTGACGCTTCCAACCGGGATTTCGCGTCCTGAGATGCAGCGTGAGCCCTGCTTTGAGCCGATCAATTTTCGGAGCCTACTCCCTACTGCCTATTCCCTACTCCCTGTCCTCTTCACGAGTGAGCTAGCTCACATCCCGCTGAAGCCGTCCTTGTGCGACAATAAAAGATGACAAAGGGCAAGCGGCTGAATTGCGGCTTGCGGAGGATGGATCAACATGGGCGATCTCTTTCAGCCTACTCACTTGTTAGTCATTGCAGTTGTGTTGCTCGTGCTGTTCGGCGCGAAGCGGCTCCCCGAACTGGGCAAGGGCCTGGGCGAAGGCTTGAAGGGATTCAAGGAAGGCCTGAAGACGGGCACTGATCAGCCCTCGACCACTCAGCAGAGCGCCGCGGTGAACCCGCCGCCTGCTCCGAATCAGACCGAGCAGAAGTAAGCTGCTCGCGGAGCGGTCCAGAGCGGGCGCTCCCAACTATAGTTTCAGTCACAGGGAAGGGCCTGCGTGATGCGCAGGCCCTTTGTTTTGCTCGTAAACAGGGACGGTGAGAGACAGGGACAAAGGGACAGAGGCATCCAGAACATTGAAGACTGCCGGCCCTGAAACAAAAGCCCCGCTTGATCGCGGGGCTTTTGTTTTGCTGTTTTTGATTTCTTACTTCTGATCCTGACCAGAGGGCCAGTATCCGGTCTTGGCGGAGACCTCAAGGCCGGGCCGGTTCACGCGGACATCGATCCTGCGGTACTTGCCGTCGATGAGGGGCTCGTGGCTGTAGTAGCCCAGCGTGTACTGGTTGCGGGCTTCCGAGGCCAGCGCTGCGTAGCTGGATTCGATGTTGTTTACGCCGTTCTCGGAGTCGAGCGTGCCACCCGTCGCCAGCGTGTACTTCACCAGCAGGTTGTCATACATGGTGAAGGGCAGGTGGAACCGGCTCAGACGGCCCAGGCCAAAGCGCGCCGCATCGCCCACCAGCGTGCCGTAAACCGCGATGTTGTTGGTCTGGAGATACTTGAGCACTTCCTTGTAGGTGGCCTTGCTGCCGTACTCTTTTCCGTCGGAGATCACGTAGAGCACGCGGCGCCGTTCCTTGGGCCGGGTCGAGAGCTCCTTGGCGGCGGCCAGGATGGCGTCATTGAGGGTGTGGATTTCCTTGGGCAGGGTGATGAAAGTATCGTTGCCCGTCGAGCGGCCCGGTTGGATGTTCGGGTCGGCGCAATTGCCGTTCACGCGAATGGGGCAGCCCGCCAGAGGTCCGCTGACGACCGCGTTCAACTGCTCGGTTCCCGAAGCCTTGGCGGCTTCGAGGACGAACGGGGTGCGTGAGCTCTGTGCGCCGGTAAATCCGTTCGACAGATTGTGGGGCCCGTTCGCGTAGGAGAATACCGATATTTCATCGAAGGGCGTCAGACCGCCTTGCACCGCGCCGAGGGACTGATTGACCTGCGCCATCTGGTCGCGCGGCAGGCTCTGGTCCACGACATAAGCAATGGACAGGGGGAACGCCGATACGGAGAAGAACCGCAGCGGCATAAAGTTGTTGTTCTCGTAAACCTTGAAATCGCGCCAGGTGAGGCCGGCGACCAGCTTGCCCTTGGGGTCCTTCACGGTGACCGGTACCTGAACGAAGTTCGAGTAAATCCGGATGATTTGGCCGTAGTCCTTGGCCGCGTCGGCGCCCTCGGAGATCTTGGGGGGCGGACCCTGCGGCTCCTGCTGGGCCGCTGGCTGAGTGGGAGCGGTGGGCTGCTGCTGGATGTTGCCTTCGCTGTCGGTTCCCGAGGTCATACTGGTCGACTCGGTTCCCGCTCCACCGCCGGGGCGAATCGGTCCGGCCGCGGCGTCGGTCAGCGGTACAGGGGCCTGGGGAGCGGGCGCATCGGGAACAGAGGCCGGCGCAGGCTGCTGTTGCTGCTGGCTCACTCCCGCCGGAATCAGGCTTACACCCAGAAATGCACTCAGCGCCGCTGCTTTGATCTCAAACTTCACCGGTAGTCTTTCCTCCGTCAATCGCCACAAAAAGGCTGGCGCAAAGCCCTGACGACACTACACGACTCTGTGCTCATCACGTCGTCAAGTCAAGGGCGTTTCATCCGTCAGATTATCAGACGCGCCGGGAGGGCACTTGTTTGCCTTAAAGGCAGGGAGTAGGGAATAGGGAATAGGGAATAGGACTGCCGCGTGAGGGATCGGCGGCTGAACTTGAACAACCCGGCCGAAGGAAATCGATTGTCTTGCCTTCTACTCCCTACTCCCTAATCCCTATTCCCTTCACACTGTTTCGTACTATGCTCTCTTCAACACTGGAAACGGCGTCTAATGGTGTGACATGCATTTCCGCAGTCTGGCCTCTTTCGTGTTGTTCCTTCCTGTTGCCGGTGCCGGGGCGTGGGCGCAGCTTGCTCCGTCGCCCGATGCTCCCCCGGTGAGCCATGCTCCCGCCCAGCCGGAAGACGACCAGCCTGTCGCTACTTTCAAGCTTGAGAGCAGCCTTGTGGACCTGTTCTTTACTGTGAAGGACAAGTCGGGCCAGCTCGTTCCGCACCTTAACAAGGACAACTGCACCGTGGAGGAAGACAAGGCGCCGCAGAAGTGGCGTAACTTCACGGCAGAGACCGACCTGCCGCTGACGCTGGGCATCATGCTGGACACCTCCGGTAGCCAGGAGTATGTTCTGCCGCTCGAAGAGGACGCCGGCGCGGAGTTCCTGAGCGAGGTGCTGCGCAAGAAGGACGAAGCGTTCCTGCTTTCGTTCGACGTGGACGTGGACTTGTTGCAGGATTACACCAACAACGCCCACCAGCTTGCCCGAGCGATGCGCAAGGCCCAGATCAATACGGCGGGCGGGAACGGGTCGAGCGGCATTCCCGGGCTGGGAGGCGGCACCGTGCCGACCGTAGGCCAGCCCAAGGGCACGCTGCTTTACGACGCCATCTATCTTGCGGCCAATGAAAAGCTGAGCCAGGAGACTGGCCGGAAAGCGATGATCATCCTTACGGACGGCGAGGACCAGGGCAGCCGCACCAAGATTCAGGACGCCATTGCCGCGGCCCAGCGCTCCAACGCGATCATCTACGTCATTCTCATCGCCGATACGGGATTTTACGGCGGTTTCCAGATGGGCTACGGGGGCTACTCGGCAGCCAAGAAGCTGTCAGAGGAGACGGGCGGGCGCCTGATCAATGTGGGCAACAACGGCAAGAAGCTCCAGGCGGCCTTCCAGCAGATTCAGGATGAACTACGCACGCAGTACGTGGGAACCTACACGCCGTCAAACGCGAAGCTCGATGGCAGCTTCAGGCATGTTGCAGTGAGCTGCGGAGAAGGCACGCATGTCCAGGTGCGCAAGGGGTACTTCGCGCCTAAGGCGGAGCCGGAGAAGGGGCGCGGCCAATAGAAGCAGGGAATACGGAATAGAAAACCGACCCCCGGAGTTCCTGCCCAAAATGGAACCTTGATCCCCTGACCGGCCGGATCTGATCACCCTGATCACACTTTCCTTGGCCACTGTTTATTTCGATCCTGCATCCAAGCTCCCGGTGGAAACCCAGCTTCTCACTTCACATCGGGAGAAAAATCAGAATGAATCGCATGCTTACGTGTGTATGTTGTCTGGCGCTTGCAGTGCCCGCTTTCGGGCAGAAGAAGGCCGAGAAGGCCGGCGGGGATCAACAATTTATCGAGATGGCGGCCCAGACGGACATGGTTGAAGCTAATCTGGGCCAGCTCGCGGCGAGTAACGGAGACGCGCAGCCGGTCAAGGACTTTGCGCAGACGCTCGTGACCGACCACACCAGCGATTACAACCAGCTGAAGACGATTGCGCAGCAGGCCAATCTCAATGTGCCCGATGCGATCGATGCCACCCATAACAAGGCCATGATCGACCCCATGCAGAAGCTAAAGGGCGCCGCTTTCGACAAGAAGTACATCCAGGACATGATCGCAGGACATGAGAAGGCGATCGCGATGTACAAGAAGGAGTCGACTATGGCGCAGAGCGATGCGATCAAGTCGTATGCGACCGCCGCCCTGCCGGTCCTGCAGAAGCATCTTGACGCGGCCAAGGAACTGGCCAAGGCCAAGCCCTCCGCCAAGCCTGCACAGTAACTCATTCAAACGCGCCGCCTGACTCACCCCTCTCCGAGTTCAGGCGGCCCTTGCCTGCCGTCCCTGCCCGCCACAGTAGCCAGCCCTCAGCTACTCGCTCAAGTCAGACTCTCGCCTTCGACCCTTTCGGGAAAAAATTACACAATTCCACGGCTCTGTTGCCTCTCACTGGTGTAAGCGGAGCGAGGTCATTTTTCGTGGTTCGGAACCAAACCGCTGAAAATCTGGGGCTTGCGGTATTTGGGCCGGTTTGGCGCGCCAGATGCATATAGGTCAGGCGTTGACATTGCATTTCCCGGCCGGACTGGGAGCGGCCGATCAGAGAAAGCGGATAACCAACAAACAATTCAGGAGATACGAATCCATGAAGACCTTTATGGTTCTCGCGGTTGCGGTCGTACTTTGCTCTTCTTTCCCTGTTGTCTCGCAAAAGGCAAGCGGTTCCACTCAACAATCCGCGT
Source organism: Occallatibacter riparius (assembly GCF_025264625.1). Lineage (NCBI taxonomy): Bacteria > Pseudomonadati > Acidobacteriota > Terriglobia > Terriglobales > Acidobacteriaceae > Occallatibacter > Occallatibacter riparius. The sequence continues at coordinate 6,734,310 of NZ_CP093313.1, read as the reverse complement.
CGGCGTCTGCGCCCGGAGTGCAGGCTGGCCAGTCGGCTAGTGCTAGCGCCCAGGCCAGCCGCCAGGGCGGTAGCGCGCAGGCTTCGGCTGCGGGCAATGCGTCGGCGACGAACAGCCTCGGCTCTGCCAATGCAGCCAGCGGCGGATCAGCCGCCGGAACTGTACAGATGACTCCCGTGAATGGAGAACTGGTTGGAAGGCTCGATTCGAAGACCGCCAAAGTGGGCGATCCGGTGGTGATGAAGACCACGCAGAAGGCGCGCACCGCAGAGGGCCGGGAAATCCCCAAGGGCAGCAGGCTGATTGGGCATGTGACCGATGTGAAGGCGCACGGCAGCGGGAATCAGGATTCCGAGCTGGGGGTGGCCTTTGATCGCGCTGAGCTGCGCAACGGCGAGAGCATGGCCATTCATTCGGTGATTGAGTCGGTTTCGCCTTCGGCTGCAGCCGTGAATGCGGCTGCGGCGGGAGACGAGGATATGTTTGCATCGGCGCCAGCCCCCGGCGGCGCGGGCGTTGGCGGGGGGGCCATGGGCGTTCGTTCGGGCGGTGGGCTTGTCGGCGGGGGAAGCCGCGGGGCCCTGGGGTCCGCTGGCTCTGTAGCTGGGGGAACCGTAAGTGCCGTGGGATCGGGCACGACCAGTGCCGGCGCAGGACTGGGTTCTGCTGCGCACGGGACGCTGGGCGCGGCCGGCGGCACGACGGCAAATGCGGGTCACGGCGCCCTCACTGGGGCGGGCGCCGGCTCGCTGGGCACGCATGCAACAGGCGTTCCGGGAGTGATGCTGGGCGGCGATGCCTCCGGCGCGGCCTCAGGAATGCTTTCTGCTTCGAACAGGAACGTACATCTCGACAACGGCACCCAGATGGTTTTGGGAGTGTCTTCCGCGGTTGAAAAGTAGCCTTGGTTTGGCTTCGCGGCCGGGCGAATTAAGCCTCCCCCGGCCGCAAAGCCAGAAGCTATTCCGGATCCCGGCCGAGATAGATGTGGCCGAATTTACGCGCCGAAGCGAAACATTTTCGCATTCCCACGGTGCGCTGCAAGGGTTGCCTGGCGTGTAAGACGTTTGTAACGAGTCTCTTCGCTCGAAATTGTTGTTCTTCGTCCATTGGCATGGGCGCTGCAAGAACCTCCGTTGTGTTTCCCGCATTCGCCGGTATATCACCGGGCCTGGGGGTGGGAAACCGACGGAGGTTTATTTATCTATGCGAAACCTAAAGCTATATCTTCCGGTTCTCACGCTGGCCGGACTTATCAACGTTTCACTGGGGGCGCAACAGACAGCGGGGACCTTGCCCTCACAGTTGCAGCCGGCTGACGCAGCAGCACAGCACCAGCCTGACGCAGCGCAGAAGTCCAATCAGAGGGCTGTTGCTGTCACAAGCACCGCGAGTGCCCCGGAAGTGAATAACGGACGGCTTCGCCCGGTAGCTGGGATCCTCGAGAACAAAGTCGATTCCGCGACGGCGAAGGCGGGAGATGCCGTCATCGTGCGCACGACGGACAAGGCCTCCACTGCGGGTGGAGTGGTGATCCCCACGGGATCGAAGATCATGGGACGCGTTGTGGATGCGCAGCCGGCCGGGAATGCAAGCGGAAACGCGAAAGTGACGGTCGTGTTTGATCGCGCACAGTTGACGAGCGGAAAGAGCCTGCCCATCAAGTCGGTGCTGCAGTCAGTCAATACTGCGGCGGAGGAGAGTCAGACTATGGGCGGCACGGCCGCAGTTGCGCCTGCCGATCGGGCAGACGGGCGCGCTGTGCGCGGATCTATGTCGTCGATTGGCGGCAGCGCTCCCACTGGAAAGAATGCGACGGGAACGGTGGTGTCGCGGCAGGGCGATGTGACGATCGAGACGACCGGTGTTCCCGGCGTGCTGCTGGCGGCGAATGCGGACGGGCAGCCGTTTGCGAATGCCTCTGGAGCGCTGATTGGTAACCTGCAGAATGTGCACCTGGAAGACGGCACGCACATCGTGCTTGCTGTCGCCGATGCGGGAACCAGAGCCAGCAAAGCGAAGTAGGTTCGAGTTATCGCGAGTTAGGGCGACTTAGAAGGCAGATCTAAGGTGCGAACGGGAAAACTGCCGCAAAATCGGACACTGTAGCGTTTCGAGACAAATCGTTACTTTTGTATGAGTGGCATGGAGGGAAGTCGTAATCTGGCGCATAATTCGGCTCATCTCTACTATCGGCTCTGTAAAAGAAAACTTGAGCTCGATAGTAGAAAGCAGGAGAAAGCCATGATGCGGGAGCCGATGGTGCAAGAGGGATTCGAAATCAGTCCGCGGTTTCGACGCAGCATCGAAGAGCGGATCGCGCGGCTTGAAGAGGGAGCAGACTTCGACGAGGCGCAGCTTCAGTTTCTCACTGATCAGGATCACATTCGGCGCCAGGTTCGTCTGGTGGCTGTGGAGCGTGCAGAGGCTCTGCGGATGCGCTTATTCCTGGATCGCGCAGGCACGCGTCTGCCGCGGCCTCTGATCGCGCTGGATAAGAAGATTAGTTAGACGGGCAGTGCCTTGTTCGGCCCATAGATTCGATCCCTGCTTGAGCATCAGAGCCGCGTTTCTCTCTTTCCGCCATGGCGCATTTTTTGGCCATCAGTCCGCGAAAGCTATCGTGCAGTCGGGGCGATAGCCTACCTTCAGGGTAGGGACCTGGAGGTAGAGATGAGCGCAGTTCTCGAATACTACATTGCCGACGTGTTCAGCAGCGAGGCGTTCGCGGGCAATCCGCTTGCGGTTGTGATGAACACCGCCGGGCTGAGCACCGAACAGATGCAGACCATCGCCAAGGAGTTCAACCTTTCGGAGACGACGTTCGTGGAGCGTCGCGCCGCGGAGGTTGAAGCCGGAGAAGGCGTGCGGGTGCGGATCTTCACCACGGAGGAAGAACTGCCGTTTGCCGGGCATCCGACCCTGGGCACGGCCAGCGTTCTGAAGCTGAGTGCGCCGGAGACGGTTCGCGACGAGACTGTGAAGCTGGCCGAGAATGTGGGGCCGATTCCGGTGCGGTTCAGCGGCGACGGCCTCTACGGAGAGATGACGCAACGCGATCCCGAGTTTGGAGCGGAACTCGACCGCGGAGAAGTGGCCGGGCTTTGCGGCCTAGGTATCGACGATCTTGACGCGCGGGCCACTCCGCAGGTGGTGTCCACGGGCACGGCCTTCGCGATCGTTCTGCTGCGCTCAGTGGAGGCACTGAGGCGACTGCGCGTGAACCAGAATAGGGCGACTGCCTGGCTCAGGGCACGGGGTGCGCGCTGGTTCTATGTGATGGCTCCAGAGGGCGATGAGGCGCAGGGGGAGGGTGCGAGTTTTCGATCGAGGATGCAGTTTTACGGCGGAGAAGATCCAGCCACAGGTTCGGCAGCCGGGTGCGCGATCAGCTACCTGGTGGGGAAGGGCATTGTGCGGCCGGACGAGAAGGTTCTGGTGAGGCAGGGCATGGAGATCGGGCGGCCGAGTGAGCTTTTTCTCACTGCGCATGGGAGCGGTGTGAGGGTGACGGATGTTCGAGTGGCGGGTAGCACCATCGTTGTTGCAAAAGGCCAGCTTTTCCTGCCGTGATACACACGCTTTCAACAGGAATTCATATTAAAAAATGCTTTCGTTTGTGCGGGCTATGCAATTTCCCTCTGCATGTCCTGGTTTTCCACTGCGATGTTTCGCTTCTTTTTCCCCCTTCACACGCGATTCCGATCACCGTACTCTTGCCAAGCATTGAACAAGAATTCAGCCGGCGAATAAGCCGGAGTTGAACAGGCTTCCAACGCAATCTGGTCGCGTGAGAAGGCTGCTTGTTGCCGGGCCCCCGATTGTCGGAGAGTGTCTTGCGGAGAGGTTTGCCCGCCAGGGAAACTGATCACGCATCCACGCTGCGACGTACGAATCCACCCGGAAGCACAGCCTTCTGCGGCCAAGCGCATAGGTATTTGGACCACGAAAACCTGCCTTCAGGCGGGACAGGAATCGTGTGTCTCTGGTGACAAGAACAATTTTCGGAGTGAAGGAGCGAAGAAGTTTCCATGCGTCCCAAAAAGATCATTCTCTGCGTCGACGACAACGAACAGGAACTCTCAGTGTTGAAGTTCATGCTGTCAACCAATGGATACCGGGTGGTATCGGCCAACAACGCGCACGATGCGATTGCAGTCTTCTCGGAGATGCCGGTCGACCTGGTGCTGACAGATTTTCTAATGCCGCAGATGAATGGGGACCAGCTGGTGAAACGCCTGAAACACATCGCTTCGCATATTCCGATGATCCTGCTCGGCGATCCGGCCAAGATGGGAGATTCGCTGCACGGCGCGGATTTGCTGCTGGCCAAGAAGAACTGCACGGCGCACGATCTGCTCGATCGCATCAAGGTGATGAGCGCGCGCAAGCGCGGGCCGCGCAAGGGAAGCACGCGGATCGTGCATCAGCAGCTAGCGGTGGCGTCGTAAGGTGTTCTGGGTGGGGTTGAGTCCTTGCGGCAGGAAGGAGCCGCAAGGAAGGGCCGGAGAGGCCGGAGGCGACCAATGTGCGCGATGTACAGACGTACCTCAGCGCAGTTTCAATGGCCTTCGGACAGTTCCCAGGGACGCGGCGGCTTTTGCTTTTCCTCTTCGCGTCCGCGCACACGATCGTAGAGGTACACGTCACTGGTTGTGCCGAGCGACTCGTTGAACAAGCCGAGCGCGCCGGTGACGAGGTTCAGTTCCTCAGTGAAGGCGTGGATGGCCTGCAACTGCGCCGCGGTCGCGGGTAATTCGAACTTGGCCGTCGCCAGGAATTTCTGATAGCCGCGATCAAGCAGGCGGGCAATTTCGCCGCGCACCAGCAAACCGGGCGTTACGGCCAGCTTCTCGCCGCCGCTCTCCCACTTTGCATCTGTTACGCCGGGCACGATCACTGCGGCTACGCCGTTCTTTGAAACCTGCATGCCGTGGTCGACGCCCGCGTAGGGAGTCACATCGAATCCCTGGGCGCGCAGCGCGTCCAGCATCTCTTCAAAGTTTCGGTTCTTCTTCGTCTTGCGAGCCATGATGCGCACCAATCTGCGAGGATAAGGACAAGAGTTGCGAAAACTTCCGCACTCTTTATGATAGCCGCTTCCCCGCTCGAAACGAATGAAGACGACGCCCACGCATCCTCGGCCTGGGTTGCTGGTGGCTGACCGCATCGGCAACACACCTCTGTTGCGCCTGGAGAAGGTCGCTCGCGATCTGCCGGGTATCACTCTTCTGGCCAAGGCCGAGTGGGTGAACCCCGCCGGAAGCGTGAAGGACCGCGCTGCGTGGTCGATGGTGCGTGACGCGCTCGACCGCGGGCTGCTGGCGCATGGCAAGACGCTGCTCGATGCAACCAGCGGCAACACCGGAATTGCATTTGCCATGCTGGGTGCGGCTCTCGGCTTTCCCGTGCTGCTCTGCATGCCCAGTAATGTTTCGCCGGAGCGCAAGCACATCCTGCGCGCTTATGGTGCGGAGGTGGAGTGGACCGATCCCGGTCAGGGCTCCGATGGGGCTATCCGGCGTGCGCGCGAGTTGGCCGCCGAGTCGCCCGAAAAGTTTTTCTATGCTGATCAGTACTCGAACCCAGCCAACTGGCAGGCGCACTACAACACGACAGCCGTCGAAATCTGGGAGCAGACCGGCGGGCAGCTCACGCACTTTGTTGCAGGCCTGGGCACCAGCGGTACATTCACGGGCACCACGCGCCGGCTGAAGGAATTCAACCCGGCGATTCAGGCCATCAGCTTCCAACCCGACTCGCCGTTTCACGGACTGGAGGGCATGAAGCACATGGCTACCGCCATCGTGCCATCCATCTACGATCCCGGGCTCGCCGATCGCAATCTCGAGATCGAAACGGAAGCCGCATATAGCGCGGTTCAACGTCTGGGCCGCGAAGAAGGCCTGCTGGTGGGCATCTCCGCGGGTGCAGCAGTTGCGGCGAGCATGAAGATTGCGCGAGAAGAGGCGGCAGCCGGCCGCAGCGCAACCATTGTCACCATATTTCCTGACTCGGCTGACAAGTACCTCAGCGAACGCTTCTGGGAGGAAGAATGGGACTACTCGATCTAGTTCATAGTTCGCAGTTCGTAGTTCGCAGCGCTGAGCAGGAGCGGAATCGATGAGCGTACTCGCAATCTCGACGAAGGTTTATGACGATCTTCGCGCGCACGGCGAAGAGACGTATCCGTACGAGTGCTGCGGCGTTCTGCTGGGGAACTTCGAGCAGGGCAACTGGTCGGTTGTGTCGGCCGTGCGCGCCGGCAACACCCGCACCGACTCGGCGCATAATCGCTACAACATCGATCCAGCCGAACTCGTGCGCATCCAGCGCGATGCGATGCGGCAGGGCCTCGATGTAGCCGGCTTCTATCATTCGCATCCCGATCATCCCGCGCAATGGTCGCAGACTGATTTTGCAGAAGCCCACTGGGTGGGCTGCACTTATGTCATCACCGCGGTGGCGAAGGGCAGGGCAGAGGTCACAAACGCATTTCTGCTAGCCGGGACCACCGAGGAAGACAAGCGCTTCGAGCAGCAGACGATCGAAGTTGCAGGTTGACGAATCCCCTCCCCGCAATTTGCGCGCAGCCGCTTTTACCCGCACAGAATCTACTTGACATGCTGGACTGGCCAGGCCGATAGTCGCGATATTCCACCAATTGGCACTCCCCTGGGTTTGGGCCCCGAAGCATTGCTATTTCTCTATGGGTCATTCCAGGAATCAAGCAAATCAATCAAAGGAGATTGCCAATGAGAATCCTCTGCCCCGTCCTGTTTGGGATGTCTGTCGTTGTCCTCGGCGGAAGCCTCGCCGGCGCGCAGGATGCCATGCCCTCGCCGCCGAAGGTCATCCAGATCACGCGTGAATGGATCAAACCCGGCAAAATGGGCATGGTCCACGACCGTTCCGAAGCCGCCTTCGTATCCCTCAACAATCGAGCCAAACTGCAGGGCCACTATGTAGCCCTGAACTCCATGTCCGGCAAGTCCCGTGCGCTCTACATCACACGGTTCCCTTCTTTGCAGGCGTGGGAGGCCGACAACAAGGTCCTCGCAACGGGCGCGTTCGCAACGGATTTCGATCGTGCGGCCTCCGGCGATGGTGAACTGCTCGACGGCATGGACCAGGCAGTAGGCTTCTACAATCCGGATTTGAGCTTTCACCCGCACGGCGATATCTCGCACGCGCGCTATTACGAGATCACTTCGTTCAGGGTTCGCCCGGGTCACCGAAAGGACTTTGCGGACCTTACCAAAATGTACAAAGAGGCCCTGGACAAGGCAGGCTCGAGCGCACACTGGGCCGCTTACGAGGTGAACTATGGGGCAGACTGCTGCACCTACCTCTCGATCACCGCGCGCAACTCTCTGAGCGAAATCGATGACGAAAACGCGGCTTTCAACAAGGTAATGGAGGCTGCCGGCGGCGAGGACGGGATGGCCAAGATCGATCAGGCATTCGGGCAGGCCATTGAGTCATCCCACTCGGAGCTGTTCAGCATCAACCCGAAGCAGAGCTATCCGGAAGACTCCTGGGCCAAGGCCGATCCGGACTTCTGGAAACCCAGGATGAAAGCCGCATCAGAGGCGTCTGCTCCCAAACCGGCTGCCCCCAAGCCGGCCGCCCAGCCGGCCGCCGCGAGCAAGCCGGGCACCCGCTGAGCGCGCAACTGCAACACTCGAAGCGGCTTCGGGCTACCCGAAGCCGCTTTCGTTTGCGCCCCATGACTTCCCTGATCCCTGTCTCACCATGCATCATCTAATCAGTACCGCGAGGTTATCGATACGCAATGACGATCATTATCCCCACGCCGCTTCGTCAGTATGTCGACGGGCAATCAAAGATCGAGGTCAACGCTCCCACGGTGCGAGGCGCGATGGATGCGCTCACGCTCGACCGCCCCGAGTTGCGCAAGCATCTGTTCAACGCCGAGGGCAAAATACGTGCGTTTGTGAACATTTATCTGAATGACGAGGATGTGCGCTATCTGCCGCAGAAGGAAGATTCGGCCGTGCTGGAGAACGACACGCTGACGATCATTCCGTCAATCGCCGGCGGGTGTAAGCCCTCAGCCGTTATCGAGCAACTGTGAACTTCGAACTGTGAACTGAGAACTCAATGGCTACTACTTTCACTGATACCGCCGCTCTTCCCGAGCTCACGCCCGACGAACTCTCGCGTTACTCGCGCCACCTGATCCTGCCTGAAGTCGGCATGGAGGGCCAGCGCCGGCTGAAAGCCGCAAAGGTCCTCTGTGTGGGAACAGGCGGGCTCGGCTCGCCGCTCGCGTTTTATCTCGCTGCTGCTGGAGTGGGCACGCTGGGTCTGGTCGATTTCGACGTGGTCGACGCCAGCAACCTGCAGCGCCAGATCATCCATTTCACGCAGGACATCGGGCGCAAGAAGCTCGATTCCGCCGAAGAAAAGCTCAAGGCGCTCAACCCTTCGCTCAATGTCGTCAAGCACGAGACGATGCTCACCAGCGCCAACGCACTCGACATCCTCAAGGACTACGACGTCATCGCCGATGGGACCGACAACTTCCCCACGCGCTACCTGGTCAACGATGCGTGCGTGCTGCTGGGCAAGCCGAATGCGTACGGGTCCATCTTCCGTTTTGAAGGGCAGTGCAGCGTGTTCGCTGCGAAGGACGGACCATGCTATCGCTGCCTCTACCCTGAGCCGCCACCGCCGGGACTGGTGCCCAGTTGCGCCGAGGGTGGAGTGCTCGGCATCCTGCCCGGCCTTGTCGGCATTATGCAGGCCACCGAGGCCATCAAACTGATCCTCGGCAAGGGCGAACCTCTCATTGGCCGTCTGCTGCTTGTTGACGCGCTCAGCATGCGCTTCCGCGAACTCAAGCTGCGCAAGAATCCTGACTGCCCGGTGTGCGGTACCAATCCCACTGTCACCGAGCTCATCGATTATCAGCAGTTCTGCGGCATTGTGCCGGAGAGCCCCAAGGAGAAGAATTTGAAGAACGGCATTCCGCAGCTTACTGTGCAGGAATTGAAGGCTCGCATCGATGCGGGTGAAGACGTACAGCTCATTGACGTGCGCGAGCCTTGGGAGGCGCAGATTGCGCAGATCGGCGGCAAGCTGATCCCGCAGAACGACGTACCTAATCGCCTCAGCGAAATCGATCGCAACCGTGAAGTCGTCATTCACTGCAAGGGCGGCGGGCGCTCGCAGCGCATCGCGGAGTTCCTGCAGCAGCAGGGTTATCCCAAGGTCGCCAACGTTGCCGGCGGCATCGGCGCGTGGAGCGACCAGATCGATCCATCGGTGCCGAAGTACTAGCAATACTCCAGCGGGCCCGGCCGATTCAGTTACTCGGCCGGGTCTGCTGACTTCACTTGAGTCGTCATTGTCATCGAGATTCGAATGGCAGATTTCGAGCCCAATATTCTCCGCGCCACGCCCGACGACAGCGAGGACCTGTCCCGCCTGTCGACCGCGCTCTTCCACCTGGGCTGCCCCGCCCATACGCCTGCTGAAGACCTGCTTGCATTCACGTCCCGGGAACTGACCGCGCAGAAATTCCGCGAGTTCATCGACGACCCTGGCAATGCGATTCTTTTGGCGCGTGTGTCGAACCGGCTCGCCGGCTTCGCACTGGTCGCGCAAGCTCCAGCGCCGCAGCAGTCACGTGCAGACGTGGAGTTGAGGAAGTTCTACGTCGATACGCCTTTCCACGGCACGGGGCTTGCGAACGTACTCATGAAAGAGGCGCTCGCGACTGCCGAGGCGGCGGCGAAGGCAGGCATCTGGCTGAGCGTATTCTCCGGCAACCCACGCGCGATCGCCTTCTATCAACGGTGGGGGTTCCGCATCATCGGCGAGAAGACGTTTGTGGTTGGCAAAGATCATCAGCAGGATTACCTCATGGAGAACGAAACTCCCAGTCGCGCATAGGCCGATGTGCGATAGTCTCTTCGAGGCTCCGGTTGACCTACCGGGCTGACTCTATCGAGGAGTCTGCAATGAACCGTCGTCAGTTTGCCGCACGTTCTCTGGCCGCTGTTGCAGGTGCTGCTCTGTCATCCCACTACGCTGCAACGCAGAGTTCCTCTGCTTCGGTTCCCGGCGCCATTCCTGAGTCTGCGATCAAAGCTGCTCGGTTTCCGGATGGGTTCCTCTGGGGAGTCGCGACGGCCTCTTATCAGAATGAAGGTGCTTGGAACGAAGACGGCAAAGGCGAGTCGATCTGGGATCGATTCACGCACACACCGGGCAAGGTGCGTGGCGGCGTTACGGGCGACGTGGCCTGCGATCAATATCACCTCTACCCGCAGGACATCGCGCTAGCCAAGCAGCTCAACGTCAAGAGCTATCGATTTTCCATCTCGTGGCCGCGTATCCAGCCAACCGGAGTGGGCGCGCCGAACATGAAGGGGATCGATCACTATAGCCGCTTTGTCGATGCGTTGCTCGAGGCCGGCATTCGCCCGTGGTGCACTATGTACCACTGGGATCTGCCGCAGGCGCTTGAAGACCGCGGCGGCTGGCCCAATCGCGACCTGGCAAACTATTTCGCGGATTATGCCGGCATTCTCGCCAAGCATCTCGGCGACCGCATCACCGTGTGGGCGCCTTTCAACATGCCGTGGGCAATCGCGTTCATGGGCTATGCGGCCGGCGCATTTCCACCATGCCGGACGAGCTTCAGTGACTTTTTGAAAGCTACTCACACGCTGGCCCTGGCGCAGGGCCAGGCGCACCGCGCCGTGAAAGCGGCGTCGGGGAAGGCCACGTTCGGCAGCGCGTATGAGATGGCGCCCGCTTACCCGAAGACGGACACGGACGGCGACCGCGCGGCTGCGGCGCGCTATCACGCGATGAACAACGTGTTCTTCCTTGAAGCTGCGATGACGGGCCGTTACCCAAATGCGTTTGTGGGCGAGCCGCCACTCGATGTGATGGGCTTCAAGGCCGGCGACGAGAAGATCCTTTATGCACCGCTGGACTGGATTGGCCTCCACTACTACACGCGCCGCGTGGTCTCCGATGCAAGCAAGGAGAAGTTTCAGAGCGGAGGGAATTTCAGCGGCACCGAGATTGAGAGCAACTCGCCGGGCGGCCGCGATCCCTACACGCGCTTCCGTGCGGGGATGCCTACCGAAGGACCGCTGACCGATGCCGGCCTGGAGATATGGCCGCGCGGCATCTACGACCTGGTGACGAAGATCAGCCACGACTACAGCCTTCCGATTGAAATCACCGAAAGCGGCTGCAGTTATTTGGACTCACCCGACGAACACGGGCGCGTCCCCGATACGCGGCGCATTCAGTGGTATCGCGACGAACTTGCGGAGTTGTCGCGCGCGATCGCAGAGGGAGCCAAGGTCCGCGCGTTTCATGCCTGGACGCTGCTCGACAACTTCCAGTGGGCAGAGGGTTACACCGAGCGCTACGGGCTGATCTACACAGACTTCCGCAACCAGAAGCGCACCATCAAGGATTCGGGCTACTGGTACGGGCGCGTAGCGGCCTCGAATCGGCTGGATGTGTAGCGCAAGTCGCGCTTGACATATTCTTATATGGGAATGCATTATTCCTGCATGCGTTACAGAGCAAAATCGGGCCGCTTCACGTTTTCTCCACGACGTTTTGACAGCAATCTGAAGGATAATGACCTTGACATTGGTTGAGATCGGTTGATATCAACATAACCGAGGCACGCTTCCCCAAAATCCGGGCCCTGGGAGGTCACCCATGCTCTTCCTGCACGATCTGCGCATCGCTATCCGCTCGCTTTGGCGCGTGAAAACCTTGTGGTTCACGGTCGCCCTCACGCTCGCGCTCGGCATTGGCGCCAATGCCGCCATCTTCAGCGTTGTGCGCGCTGTGCTGCTCAAGCCGCTGGCCAACCGCGACGAGAGCCATCTGCTCTACATTCGTCAGAGCGCCCCGGGGCTCGGCGTGGAGAACGCGACGTTTTCTGTCCCTGAGATCAAAGACATCGGCGAAAATCTGCACGCGATCAGCAAGCTGGGCACCTTCTCCACGATCGGCTTCACGGTCGTCGGCCTCGGCACCCCGCGCGAAATCCCGGCCGGCGTGGTCGACGGCAACTACTTCGACGTGATGGGCCTCAGCCCTGTTCTCGGCCGCCTCATTGGGCCCGCCGATGACGGCCAGAACGCACCCGGTGTGGTGGTGCTTACGTATAACTTCTGGCGCGAAGCCATGCACTCGGACCCCAACGTGCTGGGTAAGCAGGTTCGGCTGGAGAGCTACTCTGGCGCGCGCTCCGCGACTGTGATTGGCGTGCTCCAGCCCTCCGTGCCTTATCCGGTTGCTACGGAGATCATCGCCAACGTCGTCACCAGCCCTCATCACCTCTCCGCCACCATGGTCACCGGCCGCGAACACCGCATGACCGAGGTCTTCGGCCGCCTTGCTCCGGGCGCCACTCTTGACTCGGCCCGCGCCGAACTCGACACCGTTTACGCCTCGATGGTCAAATCCCACCCCGAGGTCTACAAATCCGGCGATCGCTACCAGATCAGTGTGAAGCGCATGCACGAGCAGATCAACGCCCGCGCCAACACCATCCTGTGGATTCTCTTCGCCGCCTCAGGCTTGCTCTTCGTCATCGCCAGCTCCAACGTTGCCAACCTGGTACTCGCGCGCACGGTGCGCCGCGAATCCGAACTCGCCGTTCGCTCTGCCCTCGGCGCCTCCACCACAACGCTGCGCCGGTCCCTGCTGGCCGAGAGCCTTATCCTCTGCGTTAGCGGCGCAGTGGCTGCCATCTTGCTGGCCATCCCCATGGTGAAGGTGCTGGCCAAGTACGCCTCGCGATTCAGCGTGCGCGGGAGTGAGATATCCCTCGACTTCAGCCTGGTCTGGTTCGGTATCGCGCTCGCCATCATCGCGGCCGTGTTCCTTGCCTATATTCCGCGCCTGCCTAAGGCGGATTCGCCGCAGGGCGGCCTCACCGGCCGCGGCACGCGCGTGGCCGGGGGAAGCACCCGCCGCCTGCGCGTCTTCGCCGTCACCCAGATCGCCGCATCGTTCCTGCTTCTCGCGGGGGCCTGCGTGCTGATGAAGACCCTCTTCGTCCTGGAGAACACGCGTCCGCCGTTTTCTTCGGACAAGGTGCTCGCCGTCAATCTGCCCGTGATGAACTATGGCAAGACTCCGGAGCAGGTGCGTCTGTTCTACCACGATGTTGAGCGACGCATCGCCACGCTCCCTGGAGTCGAACAGGTCTCCAGCGGTTTCAGCGTTCCCTGGCGCGATGAGCAAGCGCTCAACATCGCCTTCACCTTTGCTGCTCAAGGCGCGCGCCGCGCCGATGGCCAGGACTTCCGCGCAAACTTCCGATCGGTCTCGCCCGGATTCTTCGCCACCATGGGGATGCCGCTCATTGCGGGCCGCGACTTCAACGACGATGACCGGGACGGCCACGAGCGCGTCATCATCATCAGCCAGAGCCTCGCCAAGCTGCTCTACCCCGGACAGAATGCGCTCAATCGCAAGCTCTGGTGGACGGATGGGGTCATGAAGTTCATCGGCATCAGCCAGGAGCCGCGCCGAATAATCGCGGTGGTGCCCGACCTCGACGACGAGAACCTCATCCCCTCCCCCGCCATGACCGTCTATCAGCCGGTCGACCAGGAGTGGTCGAGCGGTCGACTCTTCGTGCGCTCCAAACAGGATGCTTACCAGCTTGTGCCTGCGATCACGCAGGCCATCCACCAGCTATCTGGCGACCAGCCCGTGGAGAAGCCCAGCACACTCGGTGACATCCGCGCGGAAGTTCTGGCTCCGGATAAGTTGAACGCTGTCGTCTTCGGCGGATTCGCCGCCGTCGCGCTGCTCATTTCCGTCGTTGGTGTCGCAGGTGTCCTCGCATTCTCGGTCAGCGGCCGCACGCGCGAATTCGGCATACGCATGGCGCTGGGTGCGCAGCGCAGCAACATCCTCAAGGATGTCCTGGTGGATGGCGCTGTGATGGCCTGTATCGGCGTAGGCGCCGGCATTGTCATAGGCGCGGCAGCAACACGCGCGGTCGATAAATATGTCACAGCGCTCAATCAGCCGGGAATTCTGGCATTCGTTGCTTCTGCCCTGGTGATCCTGCTGGCTGCGGTTCTGGCTTCGGCGGCTCCGGCGGCGCGCGCCGCGCGCATCAACGCCGTGGAGGCGCTGCGTACGGAATAAGCCCTCCACCAATGCTGAAGGCTCGGAACCGATGGTTCCGAGCCTTTCGCTTTCTGTCACTCAGCTAAGGTGTCTGGTCGCGTATTGTGGAAAGCATGGTCCGTGTCTCCATCTTTTACCCCTCCAAACCCGGCTGCCGTTTCGATGTCGACTACTACCTCAACACCCATATGCCGCTGGCGATCGGAACGCTCGGTTCGGCGATCAAGGCAGTGTCCGTGGAGATCGGCATGGTTGGCGGCATGCCCGACCAGCTTCCGCCGTTTACGGCGATCTGCGCCTTCACCTGCGAGAGCGTGGAGGCATTCACCTCCGCTTTCCTGCCCAACGCCGACGTGTTGCAGGGCGATATCCCCAGCTACACAGATATTGCGCCCGTGATCCAGGTGAGCGAGATCCGGCTTTCGCAATAGTCATTCAAGGTGATGGAAGAAGCCGCCGTGCGGAGTATCATTCCGTCATTATGCGATTTGATACTTACACTCGAACTGTTCTTACTGTCATTGCCGTGGCGCTCGTTGCGATCGCGCTGCGGCCGCTCATTCATCCCACGCCGGCCGCGGCGCAAGCCACCAGCCAGGATCTGTACATCGAACCCGGCGTCTATCTGCTGCGCTCCCCCGATGCCATGAAGCAGCAACTCGGCAAGGTCGTAGTCGACATGCATACCGGAAACATCTGGGGCTTCCCGACGGCGAGCGATACGCCGTACCCGGTGATCGTCAGCGGCTCAACGCCGCCCACATCAGAGCCGTTCCTGCTCGGACGGTTCGACCTCGATGCTGTTCACAAGTAGGCGCGCTCACACCCGACCTGCGACTGTGCCAAAATAGAGACGCAGTCAGGAGCGCCGGCCGCATGCAAGCGTTCGTCGAAATCCCGGTCCTTCCCCCGCGCAGCATCGTGCTGCATCCTCCGCTGAGCGACGAGGAATTTGAGACTCTGTGCGAACGCACAGAGTTCGTGCAGTTGGAGCGCACGAAAGAGGGGACCATCCAAGTGAACGTACCTGCAGGCGGCACGGCAGGCGAGGGCAACAGCGAGATTATTCGGCAGCTTCGAAATTGGTGGATTCAACACCGGCGCGGCCGGACGTATGACTCGAACACCGGTTTCTTTCTCCCCGATGGCTCTATGCTGAGCCCCGATGGGGCCTACCTCACGCCTGAACAGCTTGTGGGACTCTCGCAGGGCGAGCTTGCCCGCTTCCTGCGGCGCGCCCCAGCCTTTATTGTGGAGTTGCGTTCTCCCAGCGACCGCCTATCCCCCGCGCTCGAGAAAATGGAAAACTGGATTGCCAACGGCGTTCAGGTGGGCTGGCTGGTCGATCCTGCCGAGCGCAGTGTACACATCTACGAACAAGGCAGGCCGCCGCGCATCGAGTCGTCGTCGACCATCATCGGTACTGGACCAGTCGAGGGCTTCGTACTTGATGCGAGCGAAGTCTGGCGCTGCTACGAGTAGCCGCTTACCGCGTCAGTTCCACCGGAGTGGTCCGCGGCGCATCGCCGCTCTTCGGGTTATCGTCCATCTTCCCGAAGATCATTTTGCCGCTCGCGGTTTGCAGCACGCTGGTCACCGAAATATCCACGGAGCGGCCAATCATCTTGCGCGCGTGATCCACCACAACCATCGTGCCGTCGTCGAGGTAGCCGACGCCCTGGTTGTACTCCTTGCCTTCCTTCAGGATCAGCACGGTCATGCGTTCCCCGGGCAGAACCACCGGCTTGAGCGCGTTGGCCAGGTCGTTGATGTTCAGAACCTCAACGTGGTGCAGGTGCGCCACTTTGTTGAGGTTAAAGTCGTTGGTGACGACCTTGGCTTCCCATTTCTTGGCCAGCTCCAGCAGCTTCAGGTCGACTTCGCGGATGGTCGGGAAGTCCTCCGACACGATCTGCACCTGGAGGTTGGCATTGCCCTGCATCCGCTGCAGCATGTCGAGGCCGCGGCGGCCACGCTGCCGCTTGCTGGAATCGGTTGAATCCGCAACCACTTGCAGTTCGCGCAATACGAACTCCGGAATCACCATGACTCCGTCGATGAAGCCCGCCTCCGCGATGTCGGCAATGCGGCCGTCGATGATCACGCTGGTATCCAGCACCTTCGCCGAGCGCTTGGCGGGCCGGTCGGTATTGAAGAAGGTACCCAGCGCCGCGGGATTCAGCAGGTCGCCCTTGTTGGCGCCCACCAACAACCCGATGTAGGTCATTAGCAGCAGCACAAAGATCTGCAGCACGGCCGACGTGTCTTTGGTGAGTTCAGCCGACCGCAGCACCAGGCAGAACAGCGCCGCGCCGAAGATGCCCAGCACCGACCCGAAGACAGCGCCAATAAGGCGTCGCAGGCTCAGAGCCCGCACCCGGAATTCGAAGACGATGACGGCCCCTGCAGCAAACCCGCCCGCTAACGCACCCTGCCATGCTGTAAGTCCGAAGGGGCGAAGGAAATAACAGACAACGCTTAACAAAACAACGAACAGAACACGCAGAAGAATGAGATCCATATGACCTGCTCTGGGTTGGAACGCTAGAAAATGCTCCAACTCCGGCACCGTCGTGGAGTATGACTATCTGCCCGTTGCGTCGTCAAGCGGGAAATGTGAAACCCACGTGAACGTACCACGCCCAAGGTGTGCAGAGCCCTTTACATAAGGGCTCTGCATTCATGACGAACGTAACCTCGGATCCTGTCTAATCCTCTCTGAGCACGGCCAGCGGATCGACCCGCGTTGCCCGCCACGCCGGCACCAGGCTGGCCACGAACGACACCAGCACCAGAAGCGCCGTCACCGCTACGAAGGTTTCGGTGTCGCGGGCGCTCACGCCGTAAATCAGGCTGCTGGCGATCCTTCCCATCGCCAGCGCCGCCGCCAGTCCGATTCCCACGCCTGCCAGAGTTGGTTTCATCCCCTGCAGCACCACCAGGCTAGCCACGTCACGCATGCTTGCACCCAGCGCGATCCGGAGACCGATCTCCCGCATGCGCCGCTTCACCGAGTAGGCAAGCACGCTGTAAATCCCAATGGTGCACAACACCAGCGCCAGGGTGCCGAAGATGGTCAGCAGTTGCATGTTGAACCGGTGCTGCGTCAGCGTTGAGCCAACCATGTCTTCCAGCGTCATCACGTTGTCCACCGGCATGTTGCTGTTCACCTGCGCCACGGCGCCCGTAACTGCGTTGGACACCTTCAGCGGCGGCACCGTGGTTCGCACCACCAGGCTCAGCCCATACGGCCGCCAGGGTCCCATCGCTGAGTCGCTCCCCTGGGCCACCGGCCAGTAAAGCGTTGCGATCCCGGCTGAGCTGTCCAGCCCGGCCTGCTTCACGTCGCCTACAACGCCCACGACCACTCGTTCCTTGTCGGGGAAGAACGACAGCTTCAATCGGCGGCCGACCGCGCTCCCATCGGGCCAGAACTGCTTTGCCATCGATTTGCTGATCACCACTACGGCCTGCGAATCCGGCGTATCGCTTGCTTCCAGGTCGCGCCCCTCCAGGACTGGTATCCGCATCGTCTTGAAATAACCCGGCATCACCACGCGCACTGACACTTCAGGCTGCTCAGACATGGGCACCACCGGCCTCCCTTCGGCCAGTACTGGCTGATTCGAACCGCCTTCCAATGGCAGATCGTCAATGGCGGCCGCCGACTCTACGCCCGGCACAGCACGCACCCGGTCAAGCACGTCGGTGAAGAACTGCGTCTCCTGAGCCGGCGCCGTGAACTGTCTCTTCGGCACGTTGATGCTCATCGTCAAAACATTGCGCTCGTCGAATCCCGGGTTGGCAGCCTGCAGCTTCCACAGGCTCCGCACCATCAGCCCGGCGCCAATCAGCAGAACCAGCGACAGCGCCACCTCCACCGTCACCAGGGCCGAGCGCGTAAAGCCGCTGCTCGCATCTGTGTCCGTCCTGCCCAGGCCCTGCTTCAGCGCGTCGGCCACGTCGCCGCGCGTCATGCTCAGTGCCGGCAGCAGGCCTGCGATCAATCCCGTCACCACGGACAGGCCGAGCGTGAACAGAAGCACCGGAGCGCTCAGCCCGATCTCGCCCATGCGCGGCAGCTTGTCAGCGAAAAACTTCAGCAGGAGTTCGATCCCGAAATGCGCAGTGACCAATCCAAGTGCTCCGCCTGCGAGCGACACAATCACCGACTCCAGCAGGAGCAACTGGGTCACGTTCGAACGGCTCGCACCCAGCGCCGACCGGATCGCGACTTCCTTCCGCCGCGCGAACGCCCGCCCGAAAAGCAGATTCGCCACATTGGCGCACGCAATGAGCAGCACAAACCCCACCGCTCCCAGCATCATCAGCAGAGCCGGTCGCACATCGCCCACAAGGTCGTCGCGAACGGTCAGAACATTTGCGCCCCATCCTTTATCGTCGGCGGGATACATCTGCGCCAGGCGCTGGGAGATGGCATTCATCTCAGCCTGCGCCTGCGCCACCGTCACTCCCGGCTTGAGCCGAGCCACCGTCATGTAGTGGTGCTCGCCGCGCACCACGGCTTCGTCGGGTGTAAGCCCCATAGGCATCCACATCTGCGCAAAGTCCGGCTTGTGCATCTGCGGGCCCATCACGCCCACGATGGTGTACGGCGAGCCGTCCAGATTCATCGTCTGGCCAATCGCACTGGGATCGCTTCCGTATCGTTCCTTCCACAGCTTGTAGCTCAGGATGACCTCATGATTCTTGCCCGGATGATCCTCATCGGCCGTGAACAGGCGCCCATGCAGCGGCTGAACTCCCAACACCGGAAAGAACCCGCTGGAAACGCGTGCGCCTACGATCGTCTCGGGCTTCGATCCACCATCGAGCTCGAATCCGCCGCCGCTGTAGAGCGCCATTCCCTCAAACGACGTACTCTGCTTCTGCCAATCGAGGAAGTTGGCCGCCGACACGGCAAATTGCGTCATGCCCGGGAACTGCTCCTGCGGAGGCGTATGCCAGATCTGCACCAGCCGATCAGCATCGGGGAAGGGAAGCGGCTCCAGCAGCACCCCGTGCACAACGCTGAAGATGGCCGTGTTGGCGCCGATGCCCAGCGCGAGGATAACGACGGCTATGATCGTGAAACCGGGGCTCTTGATCAACTGGCGGAAGGCAAACTTCAGGTTCTGGCGCAGTCCGGGCATGGGGACCTCCACCGTGATACTCAGCACTCGCCCCTCCATCGGCGCTGGAGCCGATCCGCTGTATTTTCAATCGACTGACGCACGATGTTGCGTTTATCAGTGTTCAGGCGTGAGACCCGGTGTTCAAGATCGAACACGACTCAGGATCGGTTCCGGATCGGTTCGGCGACAAGCTCTCAGCGCCGGGCGCGCTCCCGCTGCAACTCGCGATAGAGCTCGCTCTTTGAGCGGTTCAGCTCGCGGGCAAGACGCTTGAGCGCCTCTTTCTCATCGATTCCCGATTCCGCCTGCATCCGAGCCACGCGCTCCGACAGCTTCTCCGAAATTGAGGCCGAGGCTACCGAGGCAGCCGGCGCCTCCACGATCAGAGTCATCTCGCCGCGCACCCGGTCACGAGAGGCGAGATCCTGGCGTACCTCGGCGACCGTGCCGCGGTGAAACTCCTCGTGCATCTTGGTCAGCTCACGGGCCAAAACAACTCGCAGACCCGGTCCAAAGACCGACTCGAGATCGCTGAGCGTCTCAAGGATGCGATGCGGCGCTTCGTAGAAGATGAGTGTGCGCGGGTTCTCGGTGGCCTGCGCGGCAATCTGTTCCAGGCGTGTGCGGCGCTGGCCCGCCTTCTCCGGCAGAAAGCCGAGATACGTGAACTCAGCGGGGTTGAGGCCGCTGGCCACCAGCGCGCTCAGAGCCGCATTGGCACCGGGAATCGGAATCACGGAAATGCCAGCCTCAATCGCTGCCGCGGTCAGCCACGCGCCGGGATCGCTGATCCCCGGCATTCCGGCATCGGTGACCACGGCAATACGCGCGCCCTTGCGCAGCGCATCGATGACCGTCGCCGTCCGTTCGCGCTCGTTGTGCTCGTGGAGGCTTTCTGTCGGCGTCGTGATCTGGAAATGGTTCAGCAGCTTCTGCGTCTGCCGCGTATCCTCGCACGCGATGCGGTCGGCATGCTTCAGCACGTCAAGCGCGCGCAGCGTGATGTCGCCGAGATTGCCGATAGGCGTGGCGACGAGGTAGAGACCGGGCGCGAGAGCAGCAGAGTCAGAGGGCATGGCAGTAGCAGGTCATAGTTCGCAGTTCGTAGTTCACAGTTAGCCCCATTCTCATTCACCTACACTGCGCGTTGACAGCGGTCGAAACTAAGAACTGTGAACTAAGAACTGCGAACTATTTTTATTCGGATTCCTCGCGCTCATACCGCCTCTGCTCGGCCAGCAGCGACATCGAGCTCATGAGGTTCTGCACGCTCACAATGCCCACAACCCGTCCGCTCTCCGTGACAGGAATGAGCGATAGTCCGCGGCCGGCCGTGATGCGGCGAATCGTAGTGCCCAGCGTATCCTCGGGCCGCGCCACCTGGAACGCCCGCGACATCACCGACTGCACATAGCCGTTGCCGTCGTTCCGCAGCGCGTCCACAATCCGTTGACGCGAGACGATGCCCACCAGATTCGGTCCGCGCACCACCGGGAAATCTTCCTGCAGCGAGTGCACGCAGCGCGAGAGCGCATCGGCCAGCGTGTCTGAGGGCGACAGCGTGGCGAAATCCGTCAGCATCACTTCGCGCATCCGCACCGTGTCGACGACCGACTGGAAGAAGACGCCCTGATCTTCGATCTGCGCGCCGATCATGATGAAGAACCCGGCAATGATAAGCCACCAGCTATGGAACACCATGCCGGCCACCATGGCGGCCAGCGCGATCAACTGACCCAGCCCTGTAGCGGCGCGGCTCGCCGGCCCGATTCCATGAGCGCGTGCAAAGCTGCCACGCATCAGGCGGCCGCAGTCCAGAGGATATGCGGGCAGCATGTGAAGCACGCCCAGTCCTACCTGCATCCACACCATGCTGCGGAGCAGGTGTCCTGCCGTAACCAGTGGGCGGCCCAGGATATCGAAGCTGCCTCCTGCGCCGAGGAAGAGCCCCGCGAGCGCGATAGCCGTCAGCATGTTGGCCAAAGGCCCCGCGGCCGCGAGTGCAAACTGTGCGCCGCCAGTGGTGGAGAGTTCCTGGCTCTCCGGGTCCGCATACGCAAACATGCCGCCAATCGGTATCAGAAGAATGGCACGCAGGCGCAGGCCCAGCCAGGCCGCCACCAGCAGGCGCGCGATCTCGCGCACTACAACGGCGGCAGCGAGCACGAAGCACAGGCCCACTCCGCGCAGGAATCCGAACTGGCCGCCCTCAGACACGCCAAGGCCGATGCACACCACCGCGAGCAGCAAAAAGAACGTGTGGACGCGCATCTCGACGCCCATCCAGCGCCCCAACGGGATTGACCAGCCTCGCATGCAGCTATTGTAGAGGGTCGGGCGGGCAAGTCAGTTTACAGTTCATCGTTCGCAGCTCGCGGCAGTTTCCAGCAGTGGCATAGTGTGAACTTAGGGACTGTCCACTGAATTATGCTGGGGTGCGATGCGCATGATCGCAATTGAAGCACCACGAGGAGAACTCATGAAATTCCGGGCCGCTCTATTCGCACTACTGTTCTCGATTGCCGCCGCGCACGCGCAGACTCTGCCCGACTGGGGCATAGGGCCGTTCTCCCGCCCGGCCTCAGGCAATCCCGTTATAACTCCCAATCCGCAGTCCAAGTTTGACGACCCCATCTTGCACGCCCCTGTGCAGTGGGAGGCGCTGCACACCTTCAATCCCGCGGCCATCGTCCGCGACCGCAAGGTTTACGTGCTGTACCGAGCTGAAGATAACTCCGGCACCATGCAGATCGGCATGCACACCTCGCGCCTCGGCTTGGCGGAGAGCGTCGACGGCATTCACTTCACGCGTCGCGCCGCGCCTGTCTTCTATCCCGCGGAAGACGATCAGAAAGCGCGCGAGTGGCAGGGCGGCGTTGAGGATCCGCGCATTGTCGAGCTCGAAGACGGCACCTACGTCCTCACCTACACGCAGTGGAACCGCCAGACCTACTCGGTCGGCATCGCCAGCTCGCCCGATCTCGAGCACTGGACCAAGCACGGCCCCGCATTTCTCACAGCAGCCGGCGGCAAATACGCAAAGCTCATGTACAAGTCCGCCGGCATTGTCACGCGCCTTGATGCCACGAAGGGCCGCCTCATCGCCGCAAAGATCAACGGCAAATACTGGATGTACTGGGGTGAAGGTTTCATTCATATCGCCACGTCAGACGACGCCATCCACTGGACTCCGGTAGAAGACGCAAAGGGCGATGCGATCGAGCTGCTCAAGCCGCGCGCCGGCCACTTCGATTCGACATTTCCCGAGACAGGGCCGCCGCCCATCCTCACAAACAAAGGCATCGTGGTCCTCTACAACGGCAAGAACGCAACGAGCGGGGGCGATCCTGAGCTCGGCCCGAGTGCCTATGCCGCGGGCGAAGCCCTCTTCGCCGCGAACGACCCGAAGCACCTCATCGCGCAACTTGATCAGCCGGTGTTAAAGCCTGAGCTGCCCTATGAGAAGACCGGCCAGTATGCCGCCGGCACCACCTTCGCTGAAGGCCTCGTCTTTTTTCACGGCAAGTGGTTTCTCTACTACGGCTGTGCCGACTCGCTCGTCGCAGTGGCGATGGCTCCGGGCCCGCAGCCGCCGGCCAATGTCGCACGCGGCTTTTATCTCCGTCCTGAAGACCGCGTCGTCGTCTACGGCGACAGCATCACCGAGCAGAACTACTACAACCAGTTCGTGCAGCTCTACACCGTCACACGCTTCCCACACATGCGCGTGCATTTTTATGACGCAGGCGTGGGCGGCGATCGCGTCACCGGCGGATGGGCCGGACCCATCGATCAGCGGCTCGCGCGCGATGTCTTTGTCGAGAAGCCGACCGTCATCACCATCATGCTGGGCATGAACGACGGCGGTTACCAGGCCACCACACCGCAGATCGACTCCACCTTTAAGGCCGGCTACCAGCACATCCTCGATTCGATTAAGCAGCACGCACCCGCAGCGCGCCTCACGCTCATCGGCCCTTCTCCGTTTGACGATGTGACCGCACAGCCAACGTTTGCCGGCGGTTATAACAGCGTCATGCAGCACTTTGCCGAGGAAGATCGCGCACTCGCGCAGCAGGACGGCGCCACCTTCGCCGATTTCAACCCGCTCGTCGTTGCAGCGCTCGAAAAGGCTCAGTCTCTGGATCCTCGCGTGGCCAAGCTTCTGCTGCCAGACCGCGTGCATCCCGAGCCAACCGCGCATTGGGTGATGGCCGAGGCTCTGCTCAAGGCTTGGAACGCTCCAGCTATCGTCACAAGCGTCACCATCGATGCGAAGGCCGCGCGGATCACAGGATCGGAGAACACCGCCATCGATCAGTTGAAACGCGAAGGCGACACAATCACCTGGACGCAACTCGACAACGGCCTGCCGCTGCCGTTCGACAAGGCCAATGCCCTCACGAACGTACTGCTCGAAATCAGCGATATTCAAAAGACGCTGAATCAACAGCCGCTCATCGTGAACGGCCTTGCGCCGGGTCAGTACGCGCTGCGCATTGACGATCGCGACATCGGCAAGTTCTCCGCCGACGAACTCGCGGCCGGCATCAATCTCGCCGACTACAACACCCCCATGCGCTCGCAGGCGCAGGTGGCAAGCTGGGATGTGCGTGACCTCGTCGACGCCCATTACGTCCATTCCCGCATGCGCATCCAGAACGCCGGCACGGGCGCGGAAGACGGCGGCGCCGATCGCCTTCAGGCATTTGAGGATTCTCTCGAAGACAAAATCTACGCCGAGGCTGCGCCTGTGCCGCACCATTTCGAACTCAAGCCCGTCACGGCCGCCGCGCCAGCAACGAGTGGACGATAGACACATGGCGATTTTGTTCCAGTCAGTGATCGAGTCCGCCGGCGACGACCTCTTGCGCGTTGCCACGCATGCACAAGGGCCCCAGGGATCGCTGCCCATCACGGCGGAGATGCTGCGCAATGCGCCCTCCGGCAATCTCTTCGGCCTCACGCAGAACGCCGGAATGGGCTGGGACCCGGCGCGCGTGCTCGATCCCGAGTTCCTCATCCTCAGCACGCACGGCGGGTTGCGCGCCCAAGACGGCTCGCCGATCGCGCTCGGCTTTCACTCGGGCCACTGGGAGGTCGGGCTTCTGGTTGCAGAAGCGGCGCGCGAATTGAAGGCACAGCACGCGGTGCCGTTCGCCGGCGCCTGCACCGACCCATGCGACGGCCGCACGCAGGGCACCACAGGCATGATGGACTCGCTGCCTTATCGCAACGACGCCGCAATGGTTCTGCGCCGTCTCATGCGTTCGCTGCCTACGCGCAAAGGCGTGCTCGGCGTGGCCACCTGCGACAAGGGCCTGCCCGCCATGATGATGGCGCTGGCCTCGTCAGGTGCGTTGCCTGCGGTTCTTGTTCCCGGCGGTGTTACGCTCCTGCCGGACGAAGGAGAAGATGCCGGCAAGGTGCAAACCATCGGAGCACGCTTTGCGCAGGAGCAGATCACGCTGGAATATGCCGCGGAGATGGGGTGCCGCGCTTGCGCATCCCCCGGTGGCGGATGCCAGTTCCTCGGCACCGCTGCCACCTCGCAGGTCGTCGGCGAAGCCCTGGGACTGTCGCTTCCGCATACGGCACTTGCGCCCTCAGGGCATGCAATCTGGCTGGATGCAGCGAAGCGATCCGCGCGCGCGATTCTGCGCATGCATGAACTTGGGCTAGGTGTGCGCGATGTGCTCACCCCCGCGGCGCTGCGCAACGCGATGGTGCTGCATGCGGCCTTCGGCGGCTCAACCAATCTGTTGCTGCACATTCCGGCAATTGCGTTTCATGCCGGCCTGCGCAGGCCGACGGTCGATGACTGGGCTGCGATCAATCGCGAAGTTCCTCGTCTCGTCGACGCGCTGCCCAACGGCCCGCGCGGATTTGGGACGGTGCAGGTGTTTCTCGCCGGCGCCGTGCCTGAAGTCATGCTGCATCTGCGCGCGGCCGGACTGCTCGACACAAGCGCAAAGACCGTCAGTGGCGAGAGTCTCGATGCGAGCCTCGACTGGTGGCGGCAGAGCGAGCGCCGCTCCGCTCTCCGCCGCGAACTGCGCGACCGCGACAACATCGACCCGGACGAAGTCATCATGAGTCCGGATCGCGCTCGCTCACGCGGCCTCACATCCACGGTCTGTTTTCCCGCCGGCAATCTCGCGCCCGAGGGCTCTGTGATCAAGAGCACTGCGATTGACGCTTCTCTCATCGGCAACGAGAACGTTTATCGCCATCGCGGGCCAGCGCGCGTCTTCACAACGGAAGAGGCCGCCATCGAGGCCATCAAGTCCGGTCGCGTCGGCCATGGCGATGTAGTGGTCCTCATCTGCGGCGGCCCCAAGGGCGCTGGCATGCAGGAGACGTACCAGGTGACCTCCGCTCTGAAGATGCTGCCTCACTGCAAGCACGTCGCGGTCATCACCGACGCGCGGTTCAGCGGCGTTTCGACAGGCGCATGCATCGGCCACGTTTCGCCGGAAGCGCTCGCCGGCGGCCCCATAGGCAGAGTCCTCGACGGCGACCTCATCGAGATCATCATCGATCGCACACGCCTTGTCGGATCGGTGAACCTGATCGGTGACTCCGCCGGCGAGTTCACAGCGGAAGAAGGCGTGCGACGTCTTGCCGAGCGCAGCCCGCGCGAAGACCTCCGCCCTCATCCAGATCTGCCGGACGATACGCGGTTATGGGCAGCGCTTGTACATGCCAGCGGCGGAGTTTGGGGAGGCTGCGTCTACGACACGGACATGATCCTTGCCGCGCTCGATCCGGCGACGACCTGATCGCGTAATGCTCTATCGCCGATGCTGATAAAAAGGCAGCACGATCAGCGTAGCCAGCCCAATCGCCACCAGCAGCGCAAGGAACATCAGCCCGTAAACCACCCACAAATTGATGGTTCGCGGTGCTCTATCCAGATCCTCTTCGCTTGAATCGGGTGGCAGTTGGGGCTCACTCATACTTGAGCGATTCTACCGGGTCCATCTGCGCTGCGCGCGTGGCCGGAACGGTGCCGAACACGATGCCCACGATGGTGGCCGCGCTTAGAGCGATCAAGATCGACCATCCCGAGATGGGCAGGGGGAAGTCGGTGAAGAAGCGCACCGACAAGGGCAGCGCCAGGCCCACAACCGTTCCAATCACTCCGCCTGTCAGCGAGATGATGATGGCCTCCGCCAGAAACTGCAGCTTGATCTCTCGATAGGTTGCGCCCAGCGCCTTGCGTATGCCGATCTCGCGAATGCGCGAGCGCACCGTGGCCAGCATGATGTTCATGATGCCTACGCCGCCTACCGCCAGCGTTACCGCGGCCACCAGCACCAATATGGCCGTGAGGGCATTCGACACCGTCGCCGCCATGTTCAGCACTTCGCGCAAATCCTGCGTCTTGTAAACCGAATTGGGCCGGTGCCGCGCGCTGACGATCCGCTTGATCTCCTTCGTCGCGTCAGTCACCTCTCCCATGCTGCGCATCGAGAAGTAAATCTGCTTCAGATTCTCAGTGCCGGTGAAGTAGCGCGCAACGGAGAAGGGAATCAGGATGGTTTCGTCGGCAATCTCCGACTGGCCGAAGTCGCTCACACTCTGCCGGAAGACGCCAATCACCGTGAAGGGAATTCCGCTGATCTGGAACTCACGCCCGACAGCTTCATCCGCATTGCCGTAGCGCAGCTTGGCGAATGTCTCGGTTACGACGGCGCAATTGACGTGCGCGCTCTCATCGGTCTCGTCGAAGAATCGCCCATACGGCACCAGCAGGTTGCGAATGTGCTGGTACTGCGGGCTCACGCCTAGAACCAGCGTGTCCTTCACCACGCCGCCGCCAAAGCTGATGCGGGTGTTCATCTGCAGCACGGGCGACGAGTACAGGATGCCCGGCAACTGGGCCGTGACGGCCTTCTCGTCGTCGCGAGTCAGAAAGTCGTTGTACACGACATTTTCCGATCCCGATGCGCCGCCCCCGGCATACTCGAGCTCTACTTCATTCGTCCCGATCTTCTGGATTTCGTTCAGGATGAACTGCTTGCCCGTCATTCCGATGGTGACCACCAGGATCACCGACGCCGTACCGATCACCATGCCCAGCGCCGTGAGCATGAACCGCACCTTGCTGGCGCGGAAGCTGTCCAGCGCAATCTTCAGGATCTCGCTCAGCACCATCGTCCGGCGGGCGCTCTTCAGCGTCTGCTCGAACGAGGCGCGCCGCGATGGGCGGGTATCTTGCCGGGCTGGTGCAGTAACGGGGTTCATAGGGCCACAAAGGCCGTTCCTTGTAAAAAGATGCGCCGAAGGGCCTGAGGGCTTCCACAACTTCGGCGAAAGCACTCATTTACATTCTAGTTGGACGACTGCCGATCGTATTTGTCCAGCCATTTCAGCTCTTCGCGAACCTTGATATACCCGTGCCACGGATTTTTCCCCAGCCCGTGCCCCTCGCCCGGAAACACAAGAAACGTATGCGGAATCCCAAGCGATTCGAGCGCCCGTTCCATCGCTTCGCCTTCCAGGAAGCTGACGCGGATGTCCGACCCGCCCTGCACCAGGTGCGTCGGCGTCTTCACCTTGTCAAACTGGAACAGCGCGGCTTCGCTCTGATAGAGGTTCGGATTCTCCCACGGCCGCCCACCCAGGTACCACGCGTCATCCCACGATTCATCGTCGTTGCCCCAGTTGGCCGCATGCTCCACCGCGCCCGCGCCGGTCACTGCTGACTTGAACCGCGTGGTCTGCGTGATCAGCCAGTTCGTCATGTAGCCGCCGTAGCTGTAGCCGCCGATAGCGAGGTGATCGGGGTCGGCGATGCCGTCCTTCACCAGCGCGTCCACGCCTTCCATGATGTCCTTGCCCGGTTTCGAGACAAGATGCGGTTCGATCTGCAGCATGAACTCATCGCCGTAGCCGGACGATCCGCGATAGTTCGGCCGGAAGACCAGCCATCCGTTCGCTGCAGCCAGCGTTGCCCAGTCGTACCAGTCTGCGCCAAACTTGTTGCCATCCGCGTCGGCAGGCCCGCCGTGAATCAGCGTGAACATGCGCAGATGCTTTGCACCCTTCTTGTCGGGCGGATAGATAAGCATCCCCTCCACCTTGGCCCCGTCATCTGCAGTCCACGTATAGGCTTCCCACTCCGGCTTCGCCCGCTCGCCAAAGATGGGATTCAAATTGGTCAGCGCGGTCAACTGATCAGGATGCAGCGGATCGCCGGCGAAATAAACCTGCGTCGGGTCCGTCACGGTCGACCAGCGCACCACCATTGCATTCGAGTGCAGCGCAGTCGTGATGCCGCCATAGCTACCTGCGCGCCCCGGCAGCTTTGTGGCCTTGTCGCCTTCAATCAGGTACAACTGCGTCTCCGTGCCCTTCATGCCCAGCGCAATCTCCCGCCCATCGCCCAGCAGCGAGAACTGATCGAACGTTCCGTCAAAGTTCGATCCCAGGCGCTCGACTTTGCCGCTGGCGGCATCCACCCGATAAAGCCGGCCCTGCACGTCGCGGTATTTCCCTTCAAGCGAACCGGAAGCCGCGGTTACTGCGAAGTGGAGAACCTTGCTGTCGGGCGACCAGCGCAGATTCGATTCGCTCGCCTCGTTGTGGGTAAGCTGCCGAACCTCGCCCCCGCCCGTGCTCACCATGTACATCTCAAAGTTCGCCGGCCCTTCCATGCGATGATGTACAGGCTCCGTCTCGAACGCGATTGTCTTCCCATCCGGCGAAGGCGCAATCTCGCCAATCGCATAGATGCTGCGCGCAATCGTCTCCGCGTCAGGTGGCAGAACCGGCTCGCTCTTCTTCTTATCCTTGGCGTCCTTCGCGGCGTCCCTCGCCGAGTCCTTATCGGGATGCGGCGGCGCCACGGCCACCGCGGCCACCAGCGCCGGAGCGATCGCCTGCTTCAACAGCAGGTCGCCGCGATGCTGTTCGCGCCAGCGCGTCACGTCCTTCCATTCCGCCTTCTGCGCGTCCTTCTGCTCCTCCGTGAGCGGCTGCGTCACCGAGTAGTAGATCGCCGCGCCGTCCGCCGACCATGCAAACGAGTGCGCGTCCAGCTTCTGCGCATACAGCGGTAGAGCCTCGCCGCCGTTCACTGCGATGATCCAGATGCGGCTGGCCTTGTCGTCATCGCCACCCGCGCTGCTGCCGGCGTCACCAGCCTTGCCGTTCTCCCCGGGCAGCGGCCGATCGCTCACGAAGGCGATCCATTTCCCGTCAGGGCTGAACGCAGGCGAGGCCTCATTGCCCATGTGCGCCAGCGGGCGAAGACCGCCGGCCTTCGTCCACATCCACAAATCATGACGGAACGCGTTGTTCTTCCAGTCGGGCGACTCAGTACCAATCGCCGCGGCACTTCCGTCCGGCGCCAGTGCGGTGGAAGTGATCGCGGTTGTATTGAAATACTCGTCGAGCGTAATGGGCGGCTTGCTCGACTGGCTGAATGCGGCGAGACCCGATGCCGCAACATGTAAGCTCACAGATGCAATGGCAATGCACAGGCTTTGGGGACGCATACGAGCAATATAATTGCGCTCGCGATGCGCTGTGGCATTTCACCCCAAACCAAATGCGCCGGGACCCTGAACCAATGAATCGAATCGACGCTCATCAGCACTTCTGGAACTACGACCCAGTCGAATACGGCTGGATCGACGAGCCCATGGCGGCGCTGCGCCGCGACTTCCTGCCGCAGGATCTGAAGCCGTTGCTCTCCCAAGTGGGATTCCAAGGCTGCATCGCCGTGCAGGCGCGGCAGTCGCTCGAAGAAACCCGCTGGCTCCTCTCCCTCGCCAAGCAGAACGATTTCATTCGCGGCGTGGTTGGCTGGGTCGACCTCCGCTCCGCGCAGCTTCCGGATCAGTTGCGAGACCTCACGCGCGACCCGAAGCTCGTAGGCGTGCGACACGTCGTGCAGGCGGAGCCCGACGACGACTTCATGCTGCGCGCCGACTTCCGCCGTGGCATCGCGCAGCTTGCGGCCTTCGGCCTCGCCTACGACATCCTCGTCTACCCGCGCCAGTTGCGGGCCGCGGTCAAGCTCGTCAGCCAATTCCCGGAGCAGCACTTCGTGCTCGACCACATCGCCAAACCGCTCATCGCGCAGGGCGCGATCGAGCCCTGGAACACCGAAATTCGCGCCCTCGCGCAGTTCCCGAACGTCATGTGCAAGGTCTCCGGCATGGTCACAGAGGCGCGCTGGACCGGGTGGCAACCCGAGGACTTCCGCCCCTACCTCGACGTGATCTTCGAAGCCTTCGGGCCCGAGCGCATCATGATCGGCTCCGACTGGCCCGTATGCACGGTGGCGGCCGATTATCACGAGACCATCGGCATCGTCACGGACTACATTGACGGGCTCTCCACGGCCCAGCAGGACGCGATCCTCGGTGGAAACTGCGCCGCGTTCTACCGCCTGCCGGAATGACCCGGTGCCGGACCGCACGATCTTTGGGTGCCCCATCCTTGCGGTCTTTTCGCCGCAAGGGTGGGATAGCACGAAACCCGATCTGCCCACGTTTATCCGCCCAAGCCAGCCCGAGATTGCCCCGCGACCGCTGAGCAGCTAGACTCGAAGAGGACCGCCGCCTTCCGCAGTGGCAGTCTACGTGTGCGAAAGTGGCGGAATTGGCAGACGCACCAGACTTAGGATCTGGCGGGGAAACCCATGAGGGTTCGAGTCCCTCCTTTCGCACCAATTATCTAGAGCCGAGCCGCGGAACGGGCTCTTTCAACCGTGCCCAATTTTTGTGCCCACCTGGATTAGAATGTACCCACTCTGAACCGGTGCGAAGCCCATCTGCTCCCGCGATAACCCAGACGAAGAGAAGGCATAGTGACTAGTTGCCGAAGTCTGGAATTCGGCTACGCTGGTGATGCTGAGTGTGTATGGCGCCATCTTTGGAGCGAGGAATGAGCCAGTGGCCTCAATTTTGAAACGACACCTGCTGAGGGAGTTTGACCACTATTTCAATGGCAAGGGATTCACCCGGTCATCGGATCCCTTCTACGGTGATCGCTATGACCGCGCGATCTCTGGTGGCAGGCAGTCCATTGCTATCGCCTCGCATATTCGCAAACCCGCATTGGTGCTTGATCCGGCGTTTGCGAGCATTCGGCTGGATGAAGTCGAAGACGAAGTATTTCGATTTGAGCAGAAGAACGAGTTGATCAATGAGCATGACGTTCTTCAAAGGGCCACGATCGGCACCCGGCTTGACAAGCACGAATTATTCAAAAGTGTCACGGGCAAATACGCAATAACCACGGTGGATGATTGCCCACGGTTGGGAGTACAGTACGCGAGCGAGATGCTCAGTATGGCCGAGCGATTCTGGCAGTCGTTTCCCGATCACGAAGCGATCCTCGCGAAGCTGGCGAACGTCCCCGGCGAGGCTCGCAAATATGGAGGAACTGATTTTTTCGCCGGGAGTCGCGCTGTTGTGCTAACGAGGATGCTGCACGGAGACGCCGAAGCCCGCCGGTTTGCCGAAGGAGTTTTGGATCGCCTGTCGGGCGAGCCCAAACTAGAACTATCCCGATGGGCGATCCGATTTTTTGATGCACGGATCGCAGTTTAGCTCAACAGGTCATTTTAGGCAGGCAAGTCGACCGCCGACTCGTGTGTCGACATGTCGATCCTGACGAGTAACTGACAATCGCTCCGAACGAGTCTCACCACACCTGGAACGCCGCAAAACCTAGGAATCTCCCCGATACCCCTCCCCCGCCGTTCCGTTCATACTCCCTTCATCTGGGTCCCGGCAACGGAGAAGCTTTATGCTCAAGCCCGGAGTACTAGTGCGCCTCAAATCGGGGAGCCGGCCGATGGCCGTCATTCAAACCGTCGATGGCGAGGCTTATTGCGTCTGGGATAACGGCTCGAGGCTCAAGGGTGCCTTCTTTCCCTTCGAGGCGCTTGAGTCCGCTGCCTGCGAGCCAGAATCATCTCGCGCGCAAAGCGACATTCCTGCCCGGCCCCATTCCACTCGCAGGCGCCGCGCCTCTCCTCGGCGCCATCGATAACCCGGCGCAAGCCGCCATCCGTCCTTCTGTCCGAAGAAAACCCATTTAGCTTGCGCCTTGAGGATATCTTTGTGGAAATCTAGGGATTGCAATTTAGGTCGACTCACGATAAAAATTCCTCAACTCAAAAATCTGTGAGGCGAAGTGCCTACTTTCGAAGAGGGCCCGCTCAACGCAGCGGAGGTCCGATCTGCTCTTCAATGGGCAATCGGTAACCTGCAGACTCAGATTGCACGACTTGATGATGTAATTGGTGCTTTTCAAGGCGAACGAGAAGAGGTTGCTGCCGAATTGGCTCAACTTCAGGGAATCCTGCACCATCAGCGGTCTCCTTTCAGGTGCCGGCTGATTGGGCAACTCAACCGAACCTGACGGCCTGATTTGTCGACGACTGGACGAAAGCGTGCGGGCAAAGGCATCTCTGTCCTCGCGAGGGGCCTCTCGGAAGCCCCGCCGTTATCCTCAGCCTTCTGCGCCTCGGCAGAGTAAGCTGAGTTCATGAATCCAACGCCTCAACAGCCGCAGATCAATGTGTCGCAGTCGCCTGACTTCCGCGAGTCCTACGCCAACAGTGTGCAGGTGCGGGTCAGCGTGTGGGATTTTCAGCTCGTGTTCGGCCTCGCCAGCAGCGAAGGCCCCGAGCAGGTCACCATCAAAAATCGCGACGCCATCTATCTGAGCCCGCAGCAGGCGAAAGCGCTTTGGAACGTCCTCGGCCAGAACCTCGCCCAATACGAGCAGGCATTCGGCCCCTTGGCGCTCGAACCGCAATCGCATCCGTTTCCGCAGGGGCCCGTCCACTGATCCGTTACGCTGGAACTGGCATGCAGCACCAAGCCTGAATTGACCGCTGAGGATTGCACGCTTGCGCTGGAGAAAGCTGATTGAGCCACGGCTGGACGCACCCTTCCCGCTGTGGATGATTTTTCCCGTCATCTTCGTGGCGCTCTATGTCACGCACTTCAGTCTGCTGCGCCTGCCTTATTACTGGGACGAGGCCGGATACTACATTCCCGCCGCCTGGGATTTCTTCCGCACCGGCTCGCTGATCCCGTTCACAACCCTCACCAACGCCCATCCACCCCTGCCCAGCGTCTACCTCGCGCTGTGGTGGCGTGCTTCCGACTTCACCCCTGAGGTCACGCGCGAAGCCGTCCTGATCGTGGCCGCACTCGGTCTGCTTGCCGTCTGGAAGCTGGTGCTGCGCGTCAACGGCTCAAAGGCCGTAGCTTTCTGGACGACTCTGCTGACCGGCCTCTACCCCATCTGGTTCGCCCAAAGCACCCTGGCTCACGCCGACATCTTTGCCGCCGCCTGCACCTTGTGGGGCCTGGTCTACGCGCTGCCCGACCGCGGCCGCGAGCCTCGTGTTGCCGCCGCGTGGTTCATGGCGGCGGCTCTGT
Organism: Occallatibacter riparius; assembly: GCF_025264625.1. NCBI lineage: Bacteria > Pseudomonadati > Acidobacteriota > Terriglobia > Terriglobales > Acidobacteriaceae > Occallatibacter > Occallatibacter riparius. The sequence continues at coordinate 6,700,598 of NZ_CP093313.1, read as the reverse complement.
CGAAAGAGACAGCGATTGCCATCCCCCTCACGCTGGCCGCGATCTACGCCGTTCATGCCATCCGCTCCCATCGACCCGCGCGCACGCGCCGCATCAAGGAAGTGCTCTGGCTGGCAAGCGCAGCGATCCCGCTGGCCGCGTGGTACGTCTTTCACTACGCCAAAACCGGCTTTCTCTTCGGCAACCCCGAGTTCCTCCGCTACAACGCGCAGGCCACGCTAACGCCCACGCGCGTGCTCGCTGCCTTCGGCCATCGCGTTCTTCATCTCACCGGGCACATGAACATGTTCGTCCCGATCCTGCTGACCGGTGCCGCGCTCATGCTGAAGCCGCAACTCGACGGTGACGGCCACGAAAAGTCCGACATCGCCCCCGGAGTCCGCCGCCGCATCTTCATTCTGCTGCTCGTGAATGCAGCCATGTTCAGCGTCCTCGGCGGAGCGCTGCTGTGCCGCTATCTGCTCCCCATGTATCCGCTGGTCCTGGTGCTGGCGGTCTCCACGTTTCACCGCCGCGTTCCTTACTGGCATTGGCTCGCCGGGCTCTCTGCCGCAGGGTTCGTGGCTGGCATCTTCGTCAATCCCCCCTATGGCTTTGCGCCTGAGGACAACCTCGCTTACGCGCACGTGATCCGCCTGCATGAAGCCGGAATCGCGCAGCTTAAGGCCAAATATCCAGGTGCGACCGTCCTCTCCGCCTGGCCGGTCACCGACGCCCTCAGCAAGCCCGAACTCGGCTGGGTGAAGCACCCCTGGGACGTCTACGCCATCGACGACTTCTCTTCCGCGCAGATCGACAAGGCCGCCGACGAGCCGGGCCGATACTCCGCGGCCCTCGTGTTTTCCACCAAGTACGACCCTCCGCCACTGATCTCGCTCGGCCGCCGCTTCGACGAGAAGTACTTCGGCCTGCACCACGATCTGCCCCCCGAAGCCATCGCCCAGCGTCTCCATGGACAGCTCGTCTGGAAAGGCCAGGACCAGGGCATGTGGATCGGCCTGATCCGATTCAATCGCCAGTTCGAAGCGCGCTCAGACGTGCCGGCAGGCGCCGTCTTCGCGTCCGGTGCTGCAACAACTTCGAGCCGCTAGACAGCCTATAATCAGCCTGTCGTGTCCATTCACTTTCCTCACCGATTCCGCCCTGTCTGGCGGCTGGTTGTGCTCGCGCTGCTGATGGTTCCAGCGCTTTGTCCTGCTTTTCAGGCCAATCCCCAGGCCACGGACGCCGGCGCTGGCCGCGGCCGCATTCTGCTCGTGCTCCCGTTCGACAACAACAGCGGCCAGCCCAGCCTCGAATGGATACGCGAGGGAGCGTCCCAGATCCTCGGCAGCCGGTTCCTCTCCGCCGGATTCGCCCCCCTCAGCCGCGCCGACCGGCTCTATGCCCTTGACCATCTCGGTCTCCCCGCGGGATTCCAGCCGTCGCATGCAAGCTCGCTCAAGATCGCGCAGACGCTCGACGCGGATTCCATCATCGTGGGCAGCTTCCGCACCGAAGGCTCCCGCATCGAGACAGAAGCGCAGATCATCAGCGTCCCGCGCCTCAAGATGAGCGAGCCCGTCACCGCTGGCGGAGAGATGCGCGACCTGGTGGCTGTGTTCGACTCTCTCGCGTGGAAGCTCACCAAGCAGCTCGATCCCGCATTTTCCGTAGCGCAGGAGACCTTCGTCGCCGCCGGCGCAAACGTGCATCTCCAGGCCTTCGAGCAGTACATTCGCGGCATCACTGAGCCCGATCAGGACGAGCGCCTTCGCCATCTGCAGCAGGCCGTGAAGCTCAACCCCGACTTCAGCGAAGCATGGATGGCTCTGGCGCGTGCGGACTACGCCGGACAGCGCTATGAACAGGCTGCCGCCGCATTTGCCAAGGTCAAGACCAACGATGCCGAATCGCTCGAGGCCGGCTTTTATCGCGGCTTGGCCCTGATGTTCAGCGGAGACTACGCGAAGGCCGAGACCGCCTTCGCCGGCGTCGCCCGCGTGCTGCCGCTCGCTCCAGTGCTAAACAACCAGGGCGTAGCCGTCTCCCGTCAGGGGCACGATGGAACCGCGCTCTTCCGCCAGGCGGAGGGTGCCGACCCCGCCGCGGCCGACTACCACTTCAACCTCGCCGTGAGCCTCAACCGCCACGGCGACAAAGGCGCAGCGCAAGCCGAGCTGGCGCAATATCTCAAGGCGCGGCCCAATGACAGTGAGGCGCAACAAATCCAGTCCGCTTGGAAGGGCGCGTCCTCTACATCTACCGTCGAGCCTCTCGAGCGCATCGTCCGCGGATTCGACGCCGTCGCCTTCCGCCAGGCAGCCGTCATGCTCGATCAGATGGAGGCCACTCGCCTCGCTGCCCTCCCGCCCGCTCAGCGAGCGCAGACCTTGGCGGTCCAGGCCCGCGATTATCTTTCGCGCGGACTGCTGCTCGAGTCCGAGCGTCTCTATCAGCAGGCCATCGCTCAGGACAACCGCTCCCAGGCCGCGCACGCAGGGCTGGCCGAGGTCCGTGAGCGCACCGGCGACGCCGCCGGCGCACGCAAAGAGGCGCAGGCCTCGCTGGAACTGCAGCCCACGGTCGATGCGTATCTGATCCTGGCGCGGCTCGATCTGGCTGCCAACCAACTCGAGCAGGCTGGCCACAACGCCGATGAAGCGCTGAAGCTGAACCCCAACAGCCAGGCGGCAAAAGAACTTCTGCGCCAGTTGAGCGCAAAGCAGGGAGCTACCAAGCAACAGACTCCGTGAGGAGCAACTCCCTAAGGAGCAAGCCATGTTTCGACTGCTTGCGAACCACACCAATCGGCCGAGCCGGCCCATGCGCGGGCTCCTTCTCGCATTCAGCCTGCTCACCTTTCTTCTCGCCGCAGCCCACGCCCAGCAGCCCCTCATCGAAAAGTTCGTCCTCAACGACACCATCCAGCCGGTCAGCGCCGGTCAACTTGACCGAGCCCTGGCCCTGGCCAACACCGACGGCGCCGCGGCGCTTCTCATCCAGGTAAACACCCCCGGCGGCCTCGTCGAGTCCATGCGCGGAATGGCCGGAGCCATCCTCAGTTCGAAAGTGCCGGTCATTATCTACGTAGCCCCGGCGGGCGCGCGCGCCGCTTCGGCCGGCTTCTTCCTGCTTGAAGCCGCCGACATCGCCGCCATGGCCCCCGGAACCAACGCTGGCGCCGCGCATGTGGTTTACGAATTCGGCAAGCCTGACCAGACCCTGGAGCAGAAAATCGAGAACGACGCCGAGGCGTTTCTGCGTTCTTACGTGGGTCGGCGCAACCGCAACATCGACGCAGCCATAGCTGCAGTGCAGTCGTCGCATTCCTACTCCGCGGAGGAAGCGCTGAACCAGCACCTCATCGATCTAACCGCCTCCAGCGAGTCCGAACTGCTGCAAAAGCTCGACGGCCGCGAGATCACCCGCCTCGACGGCAGCAAACAGACTCTGCATCTCGCCAATGCGCGCATTCAGACCTTCAAGTCCTCCATGCGCGAAGACCTGCTCGACTGGCTCGTGAATCCCAACATCGCCTTGCTGCTGCTCGTAGGCGGCGGGTTGCTCATCTATCTCGAGTTCAACACGCCCGGAACCATCGTGCCCGGCGCACTTGGCACGCTCATGGTGCTGCTCGCGATCTTCGCGCTGAACCTGCTGCCCATCCGCTACACCGCCGTCATGCTGCTGCTGGCCGCGGCGGTGCTGCTCGTACTTGAGGCTAAATTCGGCGGCCACGGCGCCCTCGCGATAGCCGGCATCGTCTGCCTGACGCTCGGCACCCTTACCCTCATCGCGGCGCCCATTCCGGAATTAGCAGTGAATCCCTGGGTGGCTATCGCAATCAGCGCCGGCTTTGGCGGCATCACGGTCCTTTTGGTGCGCATCGCCATGCGAGCGCGTCACCTCAAGCAGCGGCTGGGCTTCGACGCGCTTGTCGGAAAGGCCGCCTCCGCCATGGAACCGCTGACACCGCAAGGGCACGTCCTCGTCGACGGTGAAATCTGGCAGGCCACTGCCGACCAGGAGGTTCCCGCGGGCACGCCTCTCCGCGTCATCGGCCACAAGGACTTCCTGCTGGAAGTCACCCCCACCCGCAGCGGACCCGCCGCTTAGCGAATCGGTCTGAGACTGTCTTGAAGCAGTGCCGTATCCAGCGCGGGAAGGCGAACAAACGCGATAGGGAAGAGTCGCCGACCCCTCGTGCGCAGTCCCGATTCCACTACCGTCTACTGCGCCAAACCCGTCTTCTGTGCGGACTGCTCAGGAACCGAGATGACTGCGTCACTGATTTCGCCGGCAACGTGGAGCGGCTGCTCAATAGCTCCGTAAGTGTGGACCGTTCGCGACTCGATTCTGGTGGGCTGAAATCCCCCCGGAACCGGCACTTCCCGGTACTCGACATCAGAAACCGCATCGACGCGAAGGATGTAGTCTCCCTCGAGGACGTAGTTGAGAGTGAATGTCTCCTCATCTTTCGATAGATTCGTATCGTATGCAACGGAGTGGTCGTCCGTGTATAGCAAGGAGACCTTTCCTCCGTTGAGAAGATGACCATCCCGCGCCGCGATAAGGCTTCCGCGAACAGTGTGTAGTTTGCTGAGCGGGATGTAGATGTCTTCGCCGGGTCGCTCGTCACCCGCTGTGAGCTTGAAAGGAACGGCGTCCTTGGTGCGCGTTGTGCCGCCGGAATATACGTCTGCCACGTAAATATGATTCGACATCGCCACATACCTACCCTGCGCGTCGGTTGTGAAAGTAGTTGTAGATAATGTCAGCTCTGCATCGAGGACATATTCGCCAGGAGGCAGACCGGCAATTCTGTAATGGCCCTGATCATCAGTAGAGCCGATGTGAGAAGCCCGTTCGCCGGGAATTTGTGGAATGGATATCCACTTGCCTTTCGACCGCACCAGCAACTGGAGATCGACGTCGCTGGCTGGACTGCCATCGTCGTATAAGACAGTGCCGCTGACGGCTGCGCCTCGATCGATGCCCACTGTGACTGTGGACGGCAGATTAGCCTGCACCGTGATTCGAGGCGCTGATATTACGGGCTTCTTTCCAGCATTTTGGTTGGTGGGTTCAGCCGTCGGAACAAAAAGTGGCGCTAGTGGTGAGATATAGCCCGGCGCGGAGGCCATAACGTAATACACCCCCGGCGCAACTTTCGGGATAGTGAAGCTGCCATCGAGGAGCGTTTCGACGGCGTTACCGCCAAAGTCAATCCCCTTGTTCCCGTCGCTGCCAAGCCCGTCCACTGCATCGGCAGGTACAAGAACGACACTTGCTTTTCGAGCCGGTGTGTTTGTGTTGGCACAGAACACCCGGCCCGAGACGATCCCTGTTCCCTCAGGTTTGCTTGTATGCTTCTGCTGCGCCGTGATCGTGGCGGCAAGTAAGGCCGAACAGAAGAAGAAGAGAATAGTCTTTCCGCTCATTTCCATAAAAATCGAGCAGTGCTGAAGCTGAAATCAGTGATGAGCGACACGGACGGTGAGGCTCAAGCTCGCCCCTGGCTTAAAGTTTTGTTACGTGACCACACTCGATTTCAAAGTCAAAGCCGTCGTATTCCTGCGCTCCGATTGTGATGAGGTATTGGCCGGGTGGGAGCGGATGACGGGGCTTTACCTCAATCAGAGTGGGAGAAAGCCGTCTGGCTGCTAACGGTACGAAGAGGCTACTAGGTGGCACCGTTGCAAACGTGAAAATCGTCATTCCTTTGGATACTGCAAGTTCCCGGCGATCACTCTTTACTTTGAGTCGCAGCAACTGAATCATTTCTGGAGCGAAGGTTGGGTACAACGACGCACTCTCGGTTGCGTGCACGTAGAACACCGGGGATGGATTGTTAACAGAAGCACTCGCACGAGACCCTGAGAACGACTCGACCAAAGTTGGAGTCAGAAATGGGAGCGAATTGCGCCAACGCGCCTGCAGGTGTTTCTGGGCTCCGAATACGTGGCTGAGCCCAACCCACCCTGAGGGGTTCGTGAACTTCACCTCGAACGGGAGGTGCGCTGGTCTCATCAACGGCCAATCCGTCGAGCTGAGCGCTTCATTTGGCTGACCGCAATGGTCGGCTTGCGCGAATGCTGGATGGCACAAGCCGAACGTCAAGATTGCGACAACAGCGGCGATGGAGAAACTCGGGTTAGTTCTCGACATAAGTGCAGCATCTGCATTGCCGACTGTTCCGTCTGTGGCGGTCGTCACATGCAGGAATGTTGTGAAGAATACCCAACCGCCCCTGGAGTACAATTCCCTCCGAATCCAAAAAGAGGGAAAAACCATGGGCGTCGATTCTTCCATTCCGGTTCTTGTCGTCATCGCCATCATCGTCCTCTACCTCATCAACTGCATCAAGATCCTGCCTGAGTACGAGCGCGGCGTGATCTTCACCCTCGGCCGCGTACGCCCCCTGCCGAAAGGCCCGGGCATCATCTTCGTCTTCCGGCCCATCCAGACCATCCGCCGCATGTCGCTCCGCCAGGAAGTCCTCGAAGTGCCGCCGCAGGATGTGATCACCAAAGACAACGTCACCATCAAGGTCAACGCCGTAGTCACGCTCTACGTCGTCGACCCCAACAACGCCGTCATCAAGGTCAGCAACTATCTTTACCAGACCTCGCAGGTGGCCCAAACCACCCTCCGCACCGTGCTGGGCGAGGCCGAGCTCGACGAGCTCCTCAGCCATCGCGACAAGCTCAATCTGCGCATCCAGACCATCATTGACCAGCGCACCGAGCCATTCGGCGTCAAGGTCGTCTCCATGGAAGTGAAGCAGGTAGACCTGCCCGACACCATGCAGCGCGCCATGGCCAAGCAGGCCGAGGCCGAGCGCGAACGCCGATCCAAGATCATCCACGCCGAAGGCGAATTCAGTGCCGCCCAGAAGCTGGTCGATGCCGCCGCGCTCCTGGCCAAGCAGCCCATCACCCTCCAGTTGCGTTATCTCCAGACACTCACCGAGATCGGCGTCGAGAAGAACACCACCATCGTATTCCCGCTTCCGGTGGAGCTGTTGTCGCTGCTGAACAAACTCCCCGGCTCAATACCCGGATCGCCGGCCGCCCAGGTGGACAATCCACCCAGAGCGGGAGAGGTTTAGGATCGGGTGCGGCCCGCAAATCGCCCTTCTGGAAAACTGTTCGTGAGCCTACACTAGTCGAGTGAACGATTCCGGGGGCTGCTTCTCGGCCGCAGCCCCATTCCCTTCGATCGACAGGCCGCGTACAACCGGCCTGAACCAGAGAGCCGATTTATGCCCAGCCGTTTTGGCGGAACAGCATTCGAGCCTATGGAAGAACAGGCGCGCGACAAAGAACTCACCTTAGGCCCGGCAGCTCTGATCGCCATGGCCTTCGGGCTGGTCGCGCTCTGCGCGCTGTGCTTTGTCTGGGGCTACTCCACTGGGCATCGAGCCCCGATTGAAGCCGCGGCCTCGCCGGCTGAGCCCACCGGACCCTCCGCAGCCCAGTTGCTCGCGCAAGCCAAGCCTACGGCAAATCAGGCCAGCCAGCAGCCTCATACCGATCAAACTGCTACCCCCACGGATGCTTCCGCAGCTGCAGCTTCGGAGCCATCGAATGCCCCCTCTGCCGTAAACGCGGCCTACCCGGCCCCCGCCTCATCGCCCGCAAGCTCGGGAGATGCCGCGGTGGTGAAGACGGCTTTGCCCGCGCAACAGTCTTCTTCCCAAGCCTCTGCGGCGTCCGGCCAAGTGCAGTCCGCCCTCAACCAGGGCTCCATCTGGATGGTGCAGATTGCAGCCGTATCGCACTCCGAGGATGCGGACGTGCTGGTGAGCGCCCTGCGCAAGCGTGGCTACGTAGTTTCATCACGGCGCGACCCGGCAGACAATCTTCTCCACGTGCAGGTCGGCCCGTTCGCCACACACGCCGACGCGTCGGCCATGCGCCAGCGCCTGCTGAACGACGGCTACAACGCCATCATCGAGCCGTAGGCCGGGGCCTCGATCTCGTATCGACCGTGACCGCTATCACTTACACGGCCAACGGCGCTTTCCTATCGTGAAAACGTTGGGATTTTATGTTTACAGGCTCCGGGGCTCAGAAGCAGTAGCTAACTCGCATTATCAGGTTCCCAGTGGTGCCGCAGCGCGACGGCTTCCCTTTCCGATCCACGGCACGGTTCAGATATGCAATTTGGCATCCCGCCAGGACGCCGAGCATATGCCAAGGAAAACATCAAATCCTGAAGCCGTCTTCGTGCTTTGCGTCAGATTTAATTCCCGCAGAGAAATAAGGACTGGAGAACTAACATGGGCCCTGATCACGCATGGGAAAAGTGGGGAGCGCAAGACCCCTACTACGGAGTGCTGAGCGATCCCCGCTTCAGATGCAACAAGCTGACCGATGATTCCCTGAAGGAGTTCTTCGCGACCGGCCAGCATCACATTGAGCATATGCTTGAGACCATTCGCAAGACGCATTCCGACTTCCAGCCGAAGAGGGTTATGGACTATGGATGCGGCGTGGGCCGGCTCCTGCGTCCCCTGTCCCAAATCGCAGATACGGTCGGCGTCGATATATCCGAAAGCATGTTGAACGAGGCCCAGAAGAACTGCCCCGAAGCGACGTTGATACATCCCGAACGGCTGAACAGCCTTGCGCAAAACTTCGATCTGATTCACTCGCATCTTGTCTTTCAGCACATCCCTGTCCGCACGGGCGAAGGCGTTCTCCGGCAACTTGTCGGGCTGCTTTCTCCCAATGGAATCGGCGTGATCCACCTGACGTTTCTGGTGCGGCGACTCGGGAGGCTTCCGATACCCGTTTGGGATGCGATGCAGAAAATGCGTGGCCGATCAAAGCTCTTTCACGGCTTGATGAACCTCAAGGATGGTCGTCCGTTCAATCAGCCGCAGATGCAAATGAACAATTACAACCTGAACCGCATTTTCGCTATACTGCGAGACGCGAACTGCTCAATCTTCCATGTCGAGTTCACATCGGATTTGTTCCCCGGCGCGGTGCTGTACTTCAAAAGGGGCTGTGAGCATGTGGAGCGCACATGTCTGTCGTGGGTGGCCCTGAGCGCCGCTCCGGGGAGGGCTGCCTTGGATGCTCCCTGAGGCTCGGCACCCGGAATTCAGGGAATGTATGGGGAGTAACTATTAAGGCATTGGGTTTACTAGAAAATTAGCTACCCCTCCCCCTGTTTTTGCTTCTCCATATATTCGCCTAAATTGCACTCATGTTCAATAATGTGAAATAGATAGCGTCGTACAAAATTTCATATGTCTAAAACAATTTGTTACAATAACTAATGCGCGATTGTACTTAGCAGTAAATACCCCCTCCAACGGAGATTCAGCCCCGCATCCACTCCGGCAAACCAGAAGCAATCGAAACCCGCACCGCCTCCATCAGCTCCTCCCGCGTCGCAAATGCCTGCGGCTCAATGGGTTCGTGGAAGACGATATGCGCCGTCCCTTGCTTGATCGCCATGCTGCCCTTGGCCATCATCTGCTCGGTCCCATAGATCGAGATCGGCACCACCGGCGCGCCAGTCTGCATAGCCAGGTAGAACGGCCCCTTCTTGAAGGGCAGCAGACGCCCGTCGCGCGAGCGTGTTCCTTCCACGAACGTCGTGATGTGCAGCCCCTTCTCCAAAACCCGCCGCGCCTCCGCCACGCTCTCAATGGCGCTTTCCACGCGGCCCTCACGATCGACCGGAACAAACTCGCCGAGCTTCATCCCGTAGCCCAGCACTGGAATCTTCATCAGCGACCGCTTGAGGAACGCCGACGTCCGCCCCGGCAGGCGTGGGAAGAGCGCAGGCGGATCGAGGTTCGAGATGTGGTTCGCCATGAAGATACACGCGGTATGTGCCGGTACGCGCTCCATGCCTTCAATGTCGACGCGGATCCGCGCCAGCCGGAACGCCGTCCGCACAATCGCCATCGACGCGTTGTACAGAGGAGTCGCATTGCCCGTCACCATCGCATAAGGAATGCAGATCAAGGCCGCGGGAATCCCGAGAACCACGATGGTGACGATTAATAGGAGCGACGCGAACATGGCTACGCACGAGCCTTCAGGCGCGCGGGCAGCTTCTCATAAATGCCATCAAAGCCGCCATTGGAAAGTATCGCCACCACATCGCCCGCCAGCAGCTTCGGAACAATCTCGTCGAGTATGGCTTCCACGTTGGGGCAGAGCGCGGCCGGTGTTCCAGCCGCGTTCAGCGCATGCACCACATCCTCCGGATGCAGCCGCTCGTCCTCGGCAATCCTCTGCTGCTGATAGACGCCGGCGAGCACCACACGATCAGCATTCCGCAGGCTCTCGACAAGATCAGTCTCTAGCACCTTGCGCCGAAGCGTGTTCGATCGCGGCTCCAGCACCGCCCACAGTCGCGACTGCGGATAGAGCGCCCGCAGCGCCCGCAGTGTCTCCCGAATGGCTGTCGGATGGTGCGCGAAGTCATCGATGATGGTGACGCCGTCGATCTCAGCGCGCACCTCCAGCCGCCGCTTCACGCTCTTGAACTCAGCCAGCGCCGTCCGGATCGCCTCTATCGGAACGCCTTGATTCGCAGCCAGCGCAGCGGCGGCGGTCGCGTTCAGCGCATTGTGTTCGCCGGCGAGCCTCATCTCGAGATCAGCCCATTTCGCGCCTGCGCGCCACAGCTCCCAGTGCATCACGCCGCTTACGAGCCGCAGATTCTCTATCCGCCAGTCCGAGTCAGCTTTGAATCCATAGCGCTCCACGCGGCAGAACGCGCGCGACACGCACTCGGTCACATTCTCGCTTGCGTCATAAGCTACGATCACGCCACGCCGCGGAACCAGGTTCACCAGGCGCTTGAACGCTGTCTTTACCGCGTCGAGATTGGCGTAGATATCCGCGTGGTCGAACTCGACGTGCGTGAGGATCAGCCCATCGGGAAAGTAATGCAGAAACTTCGGTCCCTTGTCGAAGAAGGCCGTGTCATACTCATCACCTTCAATGATGAAGGTGCGCGTTGGCCGCAACTGAAAGCTCGATCCGAAGTTCTCCGCCACGCCGCCGACGAGGAACGACGGCTCGAACGCGGGATTCTCACGCGCCGCAACCTGGTAAATCCACGCAAGCATGCTCGTCGTGGTCGTCTTGCCGTGCGTGCCAGCCACAACCAGCGACTCGCGCCCCTTCAGAAACTCATCGTGCGTCAACGCGGCCATCGACGCGAACGGAATGCGCTGATCGAGCACGCGCTCCACTTCGGGATTACCGCGCGAGAGCGCATTGCCGATGACGACGAGGTCCGGAACCTGATCAAGATTGGACTCCGAGTAAGGCTCGAGCACAGGTATGCCGAGTTCGCGCAGCATGTCGCTCATGGGCGGATAGGCCGCGTTGTCCGAACCGGTAATCCGATGTCCCTGCAGTTGCAGCAGGCCCGCGATCGACGCCATGGCCGTGCCGCAGATTCCGCTCAGGTGAATGTGCTTTTGGGATTGGCTCACCGGGTCACCGCCGGTCGTTCAAAACTGATCATTGCCTTCATTGCTGATGAAACCTGCACCTATCTATTCTCGGATTTCTTCACGGCGGGTTCGAAGATGCGCAGCTCCGTCTCCTCGCCCATCTCAAGTTCCGCCTGCACGCCAAACGTAAGAGTCACGTTCTGTCGCGAAACGTGCCCGCTCCGCAGCCCGAAAGCCACGGGAACATCAATGCCCTCAAGCGCGCTCAGAATCGCCTGCTCGAGCAGTTCGGGACCCACACCGGGCGAAGCGCAATCGAGCATCTCGCCGAAGACGATGCCTCGCACGCCGTCGAGTTTACCGGCATGCCGGAGCTGCCACAACATGCGGTCGATCTGATACGGCTTCGCGCCGACGTCCTCGAGGAAGAGGAGCTTGCCCTCCGTCTGCGGCTCGTACGCAGTGCCAAGCAGCGAAACGATAATGCTCAGGCAGCCTCCGTAGAGCGTGCCGCTTGCACTTCCCTTACGCAAACTGCGCAGACCCTCCGCTGCTCCCACCGTATAGGGCTCGCCGGCAAGCGCCGCGTTGAAACTCGCCAGGTGCACGCCGTCTTCGAGATAAAAGTCAGCGGCCAGCATGGGCCCGTGAAAGACCGGAAGCCCGAGCTTGTCGAGCAGATGAAGCTGAATACCAGTCAAATCGCTGTACGCAAAAAACGGCTTTGGATGGCTGCGAATTAGCTCCAGATCAAGCCTGTCGAGCAGGTAATTCGATCCATAGCCTCCGCGAAGTGCCATGATCATGTGGGCTTCCGTGTCAGCAAAAGCCGAATGGAGATCAGATATCCGCTGCTCGGGCGTTCCCGCGAAAAACAGCGGCCCGCGCGCCAGTGCGTTTTCCGCGAACCGAGGCACAAAGCCCGCGGCCTGAAGCCCCTTGACACCATCATCGATGCGATCCTGCCGCGCGAATGACGCGGGCGCAACGATACTCACGCCTGCGCCCTCTTCTACCGGCGCAAGACGAACCAGCGGAGCCGACTCCATTACCAAGCCTCACCCCGCGCAATCAGCGCCGCTGGACCGGTGAGATGCATTTCCGTGTCGGGCCCGTTCCACAAAACAGTCTGTGCGCCTCCCGGCGCGATCACACGCAGTGGCGACGTGCATCCGTGCAGCGCGATGGCCGCAGTCGCTGACGCAGACGTTCCCGTTCCTGACGAAGTGGTCGGTCCCACGCCGCGCTCGAAGATGCGAATCTCGATCTCGCTCGCGCTCAGGATGCGGACGAACTCGATGTTGGTCTGGTGAGGGAAGTCGGGGTGGCCGCAGATCTGTTGTCCGATGCTCGGCCAGCGCTGGCCATCCACTTCAAAATCAGGATTGTCCACGATGATCACGAAATGCGGATTGCCGGTAGAAACCTCAACGCCTTCTACCTGCACGCCGCCCGGAATCGTCACTGTGCGCCGCGCAAACAGTGGCACGCCCATGCCAGTCGTGATGTCGACCGTGAACTCCCCTGCATGATTCACCGCATTGACGTGGCACACGCGCAGCCCGGCGTCGGTCTCGATTTCAAGGGAATCCCCGGCGCGAGCATTCGTCGCCTCCGCCATCCAGGCAGCGACGCAGCGCGTACCGTTGCCGCTGATTTCGGCAATGGAGCCGTCAGAGTTATGGAGGCGGATACGCCCAGACTTCGGCCCTGGACCGGATTCATTCGTCCAGGCGAAAAACTCGACTCCATCGGCGCCTACTCCCGTGTTGCGCTCGCACAGTTTGCGCGTCAGTTCCGCCCAGTCGCGGCCTGTCGCCGCATCTTCGGTCACAATGAGAAAGTCGTTGCCGCAAGCGTGGGCCTTGATGAAGGGAATCAATCTTCCTCCGGATCGCGGAATGTATGAATGGAATCGATCGCAGTCTCGGTCTTCAAGCGGCTCTGCAGTTGCGCGTGCTTCTTTGATGTTGCCGTAAGCACAAAATTGATTCGCTGCAGATCGCCTATGGCGTCGCGGCCAACGTCAGTCAGCCTCTCGCCGCATCGGTCCATTGCATCCAAGATCGAGGTTAGCATCAGAGTCTCGTTGCTGCCGCGCGCTTCGTAGACGAGCGGAAAGCCCTTCAGATTGCCGCGCCGCTCCAGAATTCCCACAATCTCGAGGCTGACAATCGCAATGACAGTGCCAACCGCTGCGGTGGCGTAAAGTCCGGCTCCCGCCGCCATGCCGATCGAGGCCACAACCCAGATGCTCGCCGCGCTGGTGAGCCCGCTGATGCGGCTGCGGTTGTGCAAAATCACTCCCGCGCCCAGAAAGCCGATCCCCTGCACAATGTTTGAGGCTACCTGACCCTTTGGACCGTTCTCTCCCGCAAGCACCGCCGAGAGCAGCGTGAACAATGCGCTTCCCATGCAGATCAGCAGATTGGTTCGAACGCCGGCAGCTTTGCGGTGCACCTCGCGGTCAAGGCCAACCATGGCCCCGAGTACGCATGCAAGCAGCAGACGCCCTATCGCGCCGTTCGCAATCACCTGCTGTTGCAACCAATCGAAGTTATAGGGCTGTGAGAAATGGGCCAGGGATATGCTCATGGGAGTTTTTCCTTGGCCGATGCTACCACCGCTTCGGGTGCTCCGCGCGCATCGATCGAGCGTGAGGTATCGGAGGCGTAAAGCGTTACGGCGGGCTGGTATGGAGCCGAGAATCGGCCGATCACGACAAGGCCGGCAGGATGGTCGTGCACCGCCTTCTCAATCTGGCCTCCCTCGAGCACGAGCACTAAGGCGGCGTGTTGCGCAGGCGCCTGAAGCGCCGCCTGGTAGAACTCCTTGTCGCTTTCATTGATGGTCTGCCGCAGAGGAATTCCGCTCAGTGCCACAATATGCGGATAAACCGAAGTGTCCGTCAGGACGATCGCATCGGGACGCTTGGCCAATTGCGCGCGCAACGCCGAAGCGATCTCCCGTTCATAAGGCCGGCGTGCCGTGGCGTTCTTCGTTCCTTCCACATAGACCAAAGGCCTGTGCCGAAGCATGATGCCGAGGTTCAACCCGATGAGGACAAACAGAATGGCAGTGACGGCGCGCCTTGATCGCGGCGCGAATTCGCCCAATGCGGTCAGCAGGAGATTCGCAGCGAAGCCCGCACCCAGCGCAAACGCCGGAATCATCTCCAGCCCATACCGCGTGTTGTAGAACGAGTGCGGCCACCACACCGGCAGAAAAATCGGCACGGATCCATACGCTACCGAGTACGCATAGAAAGGAAACGGCAGCCACAACAGCAGCGCCCACGCGAACGCTTTTCGCCGCGCTATCAGCCATCCCCACGTAGTTCCAAGAATGCTGATCACCAGAAGCAAATTGCCCCATTGCTCGGCAAAGGCGACCATCTCAGCGGCCTTCACGTAGAAAATCAGCGACACCCACATGTTGTGCCATCCGGGGTGTGGCGGTCCGTCTCCGGGTGTCGCGGTGCGCATTTCGATGGCTTTCGCCGAATATGGACCGCGAGCGAAGTCGAGCCAGTCACCGAAAACAATCTGGTTATACGCAAACCAGACGAGTGGTGCCGCGACAACGATCACCGTCGCAATCCAGAAGACGCCGGAGCGCAGTTTGCTGCGCCTCAGAAGCACGATACCGATGGCAGTCCAGGCAAGCAGCGCCATGATCCATCCGTCATAGCGGGTGAAAACAGCAGCAGCGAGGATGAGCGCAATTGGCCACAGCAGGCGCGTGCTGCGCCTGTGGTCAGCCGCATCCAGTGCAGCACTCCACTCCACCAGCAGCAAGACGGTCCACACCATCTCGCAGACGAAGAGAGGCTCGGTCATGGCCGTAGTTTGCAGGTAGAGCAGGTTGGGGTTGAGCGCGAAGAACGCGAGCGCGATGGCGGCCGGTGCGGGGCGCAACCAGCGGCGTGCAAGCTTATAGATTCCCCAGCACGATGCGAGCCAGACGAGACTCGACGGGATCAGTCCTGCAAGCCCGTTTCGCCACCAGTCGAAGCATGCGACGAACGGAATCATCAACAGGTGCGGCAGGGGAAGCCACACCGACCCCAATTGGGTCAGCCCGGGACGATGCGAATCGAGAACGCGACGCGCAATGTGCAGGTGAGCTTCGGCATCGCCATAGTTCAGCAGTGCATCCTGTTGCCAGCTCCACGCGCAGGCCACCACGGATGCAGTCACGCAGCAGGCCAGAACAGCCAGGGCTTCGCGGCGCGCAATGCGATTGTCATTCAATGCGGTTCAACTCGCCGATGAGCGGGAGATGGAATATCTACTACCAGCCGAGATATTTGCCGAAGAGCAGGCCGAGGCGTTCCTTCGCTGCGGCGGGAATGGCGTCGGGCTGCGTTAGCACTGCGTATTTTGCCGCAGAGGCACACGCGCACGTGCGCTCCGCAGGCATTGCGGCCACGGCCTGCTTTACCACTTCGCATGCATTGGCGGCGTTCTTGTGCAGCACGGCGACGATCTCCTCGATCGTCACCGCGTCGTGTCCTTCGCGCCAGCAGTCATAGTCGGTGACCATCGCGACGGTCGCGTAGCAGATCTCCGCCTCGCGCGCGAGCTTGGCCTCCTGCAGGTTGGTCATGCCGATCACGTCGGCGCCCCAACTGCGGTAGAGGTTTGATTCCGCCTTCGTCGAGAACTGCGGGCCTTCCATGCAGACGTAGGTGCCGCCGAGTTTGCCCACCACGCCGGCCTTGGCACATGCTTCGTTCGCCGCGTTCGCAACCGTTGCGCAGACGGGATCGCCGAATGCAACGTGCCCAACGATGCCTTCGCCGAAGAACGTGGAGATGCGATGGAACGTACGGTCGATGAACTGATCGGGAATCACGAAGTCGGTGGGCTTGTGCTCTTCCTTCAGCGAGCCCACGGCCGAAACCGAGATGATGCGCTCTACGCCAAGCTTCTTGAAGGCGTAGATGTTGGCGCGGAAGTTGAGCTCCGACGGCAGGATGCGATGCCCGCGGCCATGACGGGCGAGGAAGGCAACCTTGCGGTCCTCGAGCTCGCCGAGAACGAACGCGTCGGACGGGTCGCCGAAAGGCGTTTCCACGCGCTCCTCATGGATGTTAGTGAATCCGGGCATGGAATAGAGCCCGCTGCCGCCGATGATGCCGATCTCCGCCTGAGCCAATGCTCGCTCTCCTTGCGCACGCGCCTGCGATCGCAAGGGCGTAGCACTTGTTCTGCAAAGGTCCAGTATAAAAGGTCGGTTTGCTGCTCAGGCCGGCAGCGCGTCTTCAATCGTGCCTTTGAGCGCGGATGCCGGAAGCTTGCCCACTGCCCATCCTGCGAGCAACAGGCTCGGCGCCTGCATCGCCGGTGCGCTGCCAAGATGCCACAAGGTCGTGTGCCAGACCTGCTGATCAGGCTGAGCGGCCCGGGAAACCAGCACGCAGGGAAAATCGGCCGGAAGGCCCTCCGTGAGCCACTCCTCTGCAAGCAGAGTCAGGTCGCGTCCGGGCATGTAGACCACGCGGGTTGCGTCTTCGATGGAAGGCAGAGCGGCATCGTTGTGCGATTGCGCATGATGGCCGGTCGAGAAGATCACGTTGGACGCTGCATGACGATCGGTGAGCGAAGCAGGAATCGACGCCGCGGCTGCGAGCGCCGACGTGATGCCCGGGACTACTTCGAAACGGATACGTGCATCGCGCAGAGCGTCCATCTCTTCCGCCGCACGGCCAAAGATCAGTGGGTCGCCGCTCTTAAGGCGAACCACCACGCGGCCGCCACGCGCGTAATCGATCATTAGCGCGTTGATCTCCTCTTGAGTGATGCGCTTGACCCCGCAGCGCTTGCCCACGTTGACTATTTCAGCGTTAGGCGCGAGATCCAGAATGGCTTGAGGAACGAGGTCATCGTGCAGCACGACCTCGGCCGACTGGACCAGGCGCACGGCTCTCACCGTCAACAGATCGGGATCGCCCGGCCCGGCACCTACAAGGTAGACCTGGGCAGCCTGATCAGAAGGCGCCTTGGCCGGCTTTGCCATGAGTCGCGTTGAGCATGTAGGCGAATCGCACAGCGGGCGGTGCGCCAGTTCGTGCAGAAGCAGGCGCCGTTCCTCAGTTCGAGGATGTGTGGCAAGGATCTCGCGCCGCAGTTCGCCGATCTGTTCGAGCCACGGGCCGAGGTCCTGCGGCAGTTGCGCATCAATTTCGCGTCGCAGACGCTGCGCCAGAGAGGGACTTTCGCCGGCGGTCGAGATGGCAATCTGCAATTCGCCGCGCGCGACCACTGACCCGAAGAAGAAATCGCAGTTGGGAATGTCGTCAACGCTATTGCAGAAGATGCCGCGCTCACCGGCATTGCGATAGACGGCCGCGTTTACATCGGCCTGATCCGTGGCTGCGATCACGAGCTCGTGGCCATCGAGATCGGCGGGCTCGAACCCGCGCTGCACCCACTCGATTACGCTGTCACTCGCCAGGGCGCGAACCTCTGCACGAGCCTCAGGCGCGACGACCCGCAGCCTTGCGCCCACTTTGAGCAGGCTGCCGATCTTGTCCAGCGCGACAGCGCCCGCGCCGACCACGAGAACGGGGCGCCCTTCGAGTTTCAGGAAGATCGGCAACAGGCTCATGCAGTCTCCTTTGGTGCGTTATTCAGCGACGGAGTGCGGTACGGCGCCGGTGGGCAGATCGCGCTCGACTGCCGGAAGCGGCTCGCCGGCCAAGTAGGCACGCAACTCGTCATTGGAGTGGCGGCGGAACCAGGCACGCAGATTCTCCGTGTCGCCATCTCGGCTTCCCAGGTACTGGCGCAGCAGGCGTTCAATGGATTCAGGCACCAGCGGTGCGGGGCAGCGATAGCCGACCGGCCGCGCAATGCCGGCGTCCTGGCCCACTCCGCCGCCGACGCAGAAGTAGAAGGCGTCGATCATCTGGCCTTCGTACTTGATCTTCTTGCCTTCCATGCCGATGTCGGCGATCCAGTGCTGCCCGCAACTGTTGGGGCAGCCGGTCACGTGCAGGCGCAGTTCCTGGTCGAACTGGGGTAGTCGCTCTTCCATTTCTTCCACTACCCAGCGGGTAAACGCCTTGGTTTCTGAGATTGCGAGCTTGCAGAACTCCGTGCCCGTGCAGGCGATGGCGCCGCGCCAGAACGGCGTTCCGTCGACATGCAGGCCGATCTTGCCGAGTTCCTGCACGAGTTCGGCGGTGTTTTTGTTCGGAATATCAGCGAAGATCAGGTTCTGCGAGATCGTCGCACGCAGGTTGCCGCTGCCAAAACGGTCGGCGAGGTCGGCGGCGGCCTCAAGCTGTTCGCCCGTCAAACGGCCGCGGAGAACGCTTGCGCCGACATAGGAGAGGCCGGCTTGCTTTTGCGGATGAACGCCGGCGTGATCGCGCAGGGTGCCGGCGGGAACCCTGTCCTCGGCGCCTGGCTGAAGGGTGAAGTCGAGGCGGTTCTGGAGTTCGTCGAGGAACCTTTCGGCGGTCCAGCCTTCCTTCAGGAACAGGTACTTGAGGCGGGCGCGGTCGCGGTTCTCGCGCAGCCCTTGCTGGTCCTTGAAGATCTCGGCGACCGCTTTGACCACGGGGACAGCCTGGTGCGGCAGGATGAATGCGTCGAGCTTCACGGCGAGGTGGGGTTCCTTGGATAGGCCGCCGCCCACCCAAAGCGAGTAGCCGACTTCGCCCTCGCGCTCTACGGCTGTGAGGGCTACGTCATTGATCTCCGGATAGTTGCACCAGTCAGGGCAGCCGGTTGCGGAGATCTTGAATTTGCGCGGAAGGTTGACGAAGTCGGGATTGGCCGTGAGCAGGTGGGCGATCTCCTGTGCGACAGGGGAGGCGTCGATCAGCTCGTCGTGGGCCAGGCCGGCGAGAGGACAGCCGGTTACATTGCGGACAACATCGCCGCAGGCTCCCTTGGGCGAGAGGCCGATGGAGGCCAGCGTGTCCACTACTTCGGGAAGCGACTCGATCGTCAGCCAGTGGAGCTGGATGTTCTGGCGGGTGGTGATGTCGGCCAGGTTGCGGGCGTATTTGCGGGTGAGGCCGCCGATGGTGCGGAGCTGGTGCGAGGTCAGGATGCCGTTGGGGATGCCGATGCGGAGCATGAAGTACTCGCTGGCCAGGCCCTCGCCGCCCTTGCCGCCGGTGGCGCCCACGCCGTCGCCCTGGGTGTAAACGCCCCACCATTTGAAGTAGAACCCGGCCCACTCGGGCAGGACGCTGGCGCGTCCGTCGCGCGCAAACTGGCGCACTTCGTCGAAGGCTTCCCACGGGTTCAGCTGCTTCTTCAGGCGTTCGGAACGTTGGGCTTTTGTCTCTTTCACGGGGACTGCGGTGCTCATAATGCCTCGGCTTTCGTTCATGTGAAGGATGTCGTTGCGGGGGAGGAGGCAGCTTTGAGGTGGCTTCTTCCGCGCAAAAGACGAACGCCCGCGATGGGTAGCCATCGCGGGCGTCGGGTAAACCTGGGGTACGAACTAGCTCGTGGTGCAGGTCACCTGTGCGCGCGATGCGTGCATACAGCAGCGACAACAGGTCAGACCTTGCATATATGGATAATAGGAGCTCCCGGGTCCAAATTGCAACCGAGGATTGGCATTTTGGACTGTCTTTATCCGATTCGGTAGTCAAGGGGAGGGGTGGGGTACCTGCCCAGGTCTTGGCGGCTTCGACTACCGGCTGGGGGGAGGGGGTGGGGTGTTCCGGCCATTATGACCCTCGTCCCGCACTGGATTGCACCAGATATGTTGCGGTGGCGGGGGGGGGGTACCCTGCTTCTCATCGCTCAACCCGCCGGGCCACTCGTTCGACTGGCTGGCCGACCCGGGAGGGGGAGGGGGTGCCTTGCCCCGGTTCTCGGTCATTCGGATCCCGACGGGGGGAGGGGGGTACCCCATTTCCTTCTGAGCTTCGTTCCTCTCGCTGCATGTCCCGCCTCTTCATGGTCCCGTTGTCCCGTTCGCCCGGGGGGTGGGGGTTCCTCACTTCCACGGCCCTCCGACGGGTTGCACCAAGGTTGGTGCAGCGACGGGGGGGGGAGGGGGTGCCATCCGCCCTTAAACGGCGAAACTCCCGGATTTCTCCGAGAGCCTAATGAGATTGTAGCGAGGTTTGTCGGGCTGATCGGTGATGGTGGTCACGGGCGAAGTGGCTGGCGCTGTCCCAGTCGATGAGCGCGTTTGCGATTATGCACTCATTGATGCCCCGTGGAAGATCGCGGGCTTGAAGCCCGCTTACCAGGACCGATCCGCGGGAACCATATACGACTCCATCTCGGG
This sequence comes from Occallatibacter riparius, assembly GCF_025264625.1. NCBI lineage: Bacteria > Pseudomonadati > Acidobacteriota > Terriglobia > Terriglobales > Acidobacteriaceae > Occallatibacter > Occallatibacter riparius. The sequence continues at coordinate 6,679,912 of NZ_CP093313.1, read as the reverse complement.
GAGTTTGCCTCGATCCTCGCTCAATGAGCCTTCCTATCTTGTTCTTCCGACTTGAGGGCCTGGTTTTGGCATGAGACGGTGCCCCAGGTTTCCTAGAGGGTAGTCAGGGCTGGGGCAATGATCTTTCTAGTAAGTTCGCCTAGGAGTTGTGTAGATTTGTCACCATGCCGCTGGATCAGGGGTTGATCAAGGACTTCTTCGGGGGCGATCCCATTGCTGGATCAAATGCACTTCGCGAGCTTGTGGAGTTGGGGGATGTCGCGGAGCAGGAGTTGTTTTCGCGTCCGCTCGATTACGGGAAGACGGTCCAGGTGCGACGACGCTGGCTGCGATATGTGGCTGCGAGGGAATCCAGTGTTGGTCCGCGCCTTCTGGACCGGCTACAAGGCAAGAATGAGTTTGGAGACAAGTTCTCCGCGGCATTTCTGTGCGCAGGTCTGAGCGATCCGAGCAGTATCTCGACCGGCGTCTATGGCCCGATCAAGGCTGAGATCGAGAAGTTCAGGCCGGGCGATGCCGATGCCGCCGTAATGGCATACGGCTATGCGGGCGCCGACGGAGCTTCACTCTGGCACCTCATCAACGAGAACAGGTTCGCGTGGGAGAAGCTGAGCACATTTGTCTTTCGAAGCGGCTGCGTATCGTGCGCCAGGATCAACATAGGCAATCTGTGGGTGCTGGAACAACTGATTACGCACAGGTGGGACGGAGATGGTTTCGAACTGGAAAAGGTCGCCAACTCGCCCGACGCGTCAGTTCGGCGAATCGGCATCGATGATTCCGAGATGTGGGGTGAATCGAACCACACGTTCCTGATCTGGAGGCGAGGGGATGTCGCGGATCAAGTGCTACGCGACTGGTCAGGTCACGCGCACTGGCGGGTCCGCTGGTTTGGCGCACAACTGCTGGCGAGCCTCGGTTTTGTGCGAACGGTCAGACCGATTGTCGATTGGCTTCGCGTCGAGCAGGTGCCGCGCATTCGGCAGTCCCTTCTGCATGCCCTGGAGCGAAGTGATTCCACGGCGGGCGCAAATGCTCTGCTGGAGGTGTTTGAGAGCGGCGAGGGAGAGGGCGGCCAGTCGCTCGCGAAGGCGGGTTGGCGGGCAAGCGATAAGGATCGAGCGCGAAAGGCTCTGACCTCGATCTCTGACCAGGAATCCATTTACGGAGCGGAGGCGTTGGTCTCGCTGGCGCGTCTTGGGACGCGTCATCCGGACCTGGCGAAGTCCCTCGAATCGCACGACCATTATCGAAGGCTGAACGCGATGCTGGCGCTAGGATATCTCGGCGACCCCACGGAGGCGCGCCGCCTGACCCAAATGCTGGGTGAAGCAGCCGGCCGGCTTGAGCGGATCTATGTTTCGGCTTCGATCGCGTTGCTCAAAGCGGCGGGCGCTGCCGAGCAATTGCATCGGGAGTTGATTGCGGCCGCCGAAGAGCCCGAATTCGGCAAGCGCATTGACGTATTCTTCCTGCACAAGTATCTACAGAATGCAATTCTGGAGGGACTTGAGGCAGGAGGCGCGCAGACCCGCGAACTGCTGGAAAGCTGGCGGAAAGAGATGGAGTCCCTGCCACCGATAGCGACTGCGCCAGAGGCATTGTCCATTAAGACTCAACCCACACCCGCAACGACTGAAGCCGCTGTCGGGAGGATTGACGCGCCTTCTTCGGTGGTGATGGGGAGTGCGCGGCCAGAAGCGGTTCCGGCATCCCCTCGTGCCGCGATCTCAGAGGCAGAGCCGATCGCGAGCGAGCCGATCGCCAAACAAAGTGTCGCGGGGACGGCGAAGAATGGAGACGAGGGCGGGGACCGCAACGGCGGCAATAGCGGAAGAACATCGAAGGCGAAAACGAAGGGCAGTGACGAGGGACTGCTGGAATGGCTTGGAAAGAACTGGGGGATCGGCGGCATCGGTGTGGGCGTTCTGCTGATTCTTTACCGAGCGCTGGTTTTCCCCAAGTTGGAAGCGACGCAGGCCAACCTGTTCATGATCCTTATCTTTGGCGTGGCGTTTGTGTTGTTTGCTATCTGGGCTTGGCAACTGACGAAGAGAATCACAATCTCAGTCTTGATTCTCGTCTTCGGGATCGTGATCGGCTTCCTTGGCCGATCGATGTTGCGCGCCAGTGACGTACCGATTGTCTACCAGGTTCGCGTTCGGGCCATCGGAGCGGACCAGAATGCGCTGCAGCGCGCGCATGTGAACTCAAGTCTTGGTGGTGAGACGAAACTGGTCAGCGGGGGATGGGAGGTCGATCTTCCAGCCGGCTCGAGCGATGACAAACGCGAATTGACGATTGAGGCTTCGGTTGAGGACCTGGGTTTGACCGGCAGCACCACCATCACGCTATCGAAGGATCCGATTCAGACAACGAGCCTGGAGTTGAAGAAGCGCGGGGAGTTGCCGGTGCGCGGAATTGTTGAGGACGGGCGCGGCAACTCGATCCCGAACGCGCTGGTGAGCGTGGTGGGCTACGGGAAAGATGCCGTGCTTTCAGATGGAAGCGGGAACTTCGAGATGCCCTCGCACGCGGAGGCAGGTGAGACGATTTCGCTGCACGTGGAAAAGCCGGGCTTCAAGCCTGCGAACATTCCGAACTTCAAAGTTGGTTCCGAAGCCGCGACATTGACGCTGGGGGATCTTGACGCGACCCATAGCCTATCGTCGAGGATACCGATCACCGGAGCAGGGATAGATTCCGCGCCCAGGGGAGACAATACCGGATCGACAGGGAGCGTCGTCTCGCCACGATCCTCAAATCCGGCTTCTGAGCGCTGCGATTCGTTTCAGGCGTTTCAGGGCGACGAAGCAGCCCTGGCGACGCTGGCCGAAAAGGCCTTTTCAAGGCAGTCGTACGATTGCACCATCACTTATCTGGAGCAGGCCAGGAAGGTGCAATCGAGCAGAGTATGGGAACGAGATTATCCCCTTCTGGCCGCGTCGTATCTTCTGGCGAGGAAAGACAGGGGCCAGTTCAAGGCGACATTGCAGGAGATGTTAGGAGAAATGAGACGGCCAAACTCGTTTCTTCATCATGAGCCGGCGATTGGATTTGCGCTGGCCAACATTACGAATGTTCGTTTCTATGTCGATCCGGATGGGCAATCCTACCTCGACGAGATCACCACGGAAGCAATCAGAATCAAGCAGAGCCTTGCGGCCTGAGCCAATCGGCCTTCACGAAGCGTGGTTTGCCAGACACGACATCAGCAATCTGGAAAACCAGATCGTGAAAATGGCAATTGACATTCGGCGGAAATCCACTACCATTTGGTTGTGGATCGGTTGGGTACTACATTTGCGGCTTTGTCTGATCCGACTCGGCGGGCGATGGTGGAGAGGCTCTCGCGCGGGCCTGCCTCGGTGCACGGATTGACGGAGCCGTTTGCACTGTCGCAGCAGATGATCTCAAAACATATCGCCTACCTGGTGCGGGCGCGGCTTGTGACCAAGACCAAGCGCGGACGAGAGAGTATCTGCACGCTGAGGCCAGAGGCGATCAAGACGGTCAGCGACTGGGCGATCAGCTATCGCCAGTTCTGGGAAGAGAGTTTCGACAAGCTGGGCGAAGTTTTGAAACGGATGAAAGAAGAGGAGGTCAGAGATGACAAGCAGCGCGGTGAATGAGACAGAGCGGATGGTGGTGATCAGAGTTTTTGATGCTCCACGCGAATTGGTTTGGAAGGCGTGGACGGATCCGAAGTATGTGATGCAGTGGTGGGGGCCGAAGGGGTGGACGTCCCCTGCTTGTGAGATAGATTTTCGCGTGGGAGGGAAGTATCTCTGCTGCATGAGAAGCCCGGATGGGTATGAGGGCTGGACTGCGGGGGAATACCGCGAGATTGTTCCGCACGAGAAGATCGTTTCGACGATGTACTTTGCCGATTCGAAGGGAAACAGGATTAACCCTGAGGAGTTGGGCGTCGAACACGACGGAGTGGAGGACGTGCCCGACGTGATTCTGTTTGAGGACATTGGAAACGGCCAGACGAGACTCACGTTCATTGGGAACGAGACCATGCGGAACGCAATCGAGAGCGGCCAGCTCGAGGGTTGGAAGGAGATGCTCGACAAGATTGCTGCTGTGGTTGAGGAATTGACGCAGGCGAAATAAGAGCTGGGAGTTTCGACGAGCGAAACTCAAGCGTGGAGAAAGAAATGAAGAGAGTCCTGTTTCTGGCTACTGTCCTGCTGGCATGCGCGTTTCCCGCGCATGCCCAGGACGCGACGAAGAAAGATGCAGCCGACAAACCTGCCGAACCGGAAATGAAAGTCGTGCTCGACTCGTGGAATGAGATTGGCCGCAAGCTGACGGCGATGGCCGAAGATTTTCCCGAGGACAAATATGACTTCAAGGCGACACCCGCTGAGCGGAGTTTCGCCGAGCAGTTGCTGCACGCGGCGGGTTCAACCTACTACTTCACCGATACGGTGATGGGGCGGAAGCTTCCTGAGGGGGATCCGAAGCGCGACCAGTACAAAACGAAGGCGGATATTGTCGCATTCGTAAAGAAGTCCTTTGCCGATGGAGCCGCCGCCATACAGTCGCAAGGTGAAAAAGGCATGATGACGGAGTTTGTCTATTTCCCTCATCAGAAATCGCGCGTTCTCGACATCGCATACGGGATCATCGAACATAGCGGTGAACATTACGGCCAGCTCGTTGTGTACTACCGGCTCGCAGGTCTTGTACCGCCGGAGTCGCGGAGCGCGAAGTAAAGCTCAAGAGACCAGGTAAGCCGTCCTTATCGCGCGCCGCGTTGGTGATCAATGCTCCAGGACGACCTTGCCTCTGCTGCCCTTCGCAACTTCATCGAACGCTGTGGCGATTTCGCCGGGTCCGAAGTGCTGTTGTGCCAGAAGCGGCTGAAGCTGATTCCGATCGGCGATTTCGGCAACCCGTCTGAGGATGTCTCCATGATGGGCGCGATTGAGGCCGGTGAGGAGAGGCAGAAGGGTGAACACTCCCGAGTAAGAAGCGCACCGGAACGAGAGTGGGGCAAGCGAGTGCGTTCCCCAGCCGAGGCAGCTAACGACGCGTCCGGTATAGCGTTTGACCGCCTTGAAGGAAGCGTCGAGCACTGAACCACCAACGGTGTCGTAGACAATCTCAAAGCCTTCGCCACCGGTGTGCTCGCGTACATAGTCTTCAACGGGCGTATGGCGGTCGATTGCCTTGACGTCTAACGTTTCAAGGACCGGACGCTTATCTTCGGATACCGTGGTAAACACTTTCGCTCCGAGAGCGATCGCAATTTGCACGGCTGGGTATCCGACACCGCCAGCGCCGGCGTGGACCAGCACGGTTTGGCCGGGTTGAAGTGCGGCACGATCGACGAGGCCCTCCCATGCGGTAATGGCGCCGAGAGGGAGCGCGGCAGCCTGGCGCATCGAAAGGGACTTGGGTTTGTGGGCGAGCAGATCCGCGTCGGCGGCAATGTATTCGGCCAACGTTCCCTGCAGACCGCCGACTCCGCCGACCATTCCGAAGACCTCGTCGCCGGGCCGAAACCCGGCGACACCGGAGCCTATCTCCTCAACGATGCCAGCCATGTCGAGCCCCAGGACGGCAGGGAGGGGCTGCTTGGCGTGTTCGGCTTGGCCAGCGCGAATCTTGGTGTCGAGCGGGTTCACTCCGCTGGCATGGATCCTGACGAGAACCTGGTTGGGCGACGGCTCGGGCCGCCTTGCTTCGATCTGGCGGAAGGGGCCGTTGGGTGTCTCGACGATGTATGCCTTCATTTGTTGATTGTCCGACACAAGCGTCGAAGGTGGCGAAGTTTCTAGTCGCGAGATTTGTGGCGAGGCATGATCCGGTGATCGCGGTTACCGCGAAGTCGCTGGCGCTTCCTGTGAATGAGCGCATCGCGATTACGCGTTCATTCAGCAACAGCCGGGAAACGGATACTATCGTTCAGGGAGAGTACTGTGGGCAAAATGAGAGACCTAAGCCTTGTCTTGATTGCAGCCCTCGTCGTTACCTTAAAGGCAGCTGCGCAGATGGATTCCGCACCGCACAAGATTCAATTCGTGACCGTCGAAAATGGGGTTCAGCTTGAGGTGCTCGATTGGGGTGGAACCGGAAGACCACTGATCTTCTTGGCAGGGAACGGAGACACTGCTCACGTATTCGATAGTTTTGCTGCGAATTTTATCGGCGACAATCACGTCTACGGCATAACGCGCAGGGGCTTTGGCGCGTCGAGCAAGCCGACGCCGGCCAACGGAAACTACACAGCGGATAGTCTGGGGAACGATGTCCTCGCGGTTATGCAAGCACTTCACATCGAGCGTCCCGTGCTGGTTGGGCATTCCATGGCTGGAGAGGAGCTCAGCTCAATCGGCAGCCGCTTCCCTAACAAAGTTGCCGGGCTCATTTATCTGGATGCCGCGACAGGTTTTGCTTTCTACGATCCCGCACACCCTCTGTTACCCGTCGAGATTAACGATATCAAGCACCGCATCGATGAAATCGAAGCAGGCGGGGTAGATGAACCGAAGAAACTGCTGGAACTTGAAACGGCTGTCTCGAAGTTCGAGGAGGTGCTCCATCGGAGCAACGCAGAAATTGCGAATATGCCGCCTCTTCCACCGCGCTCTCCGGTTGCCGCGGCGCTCAACTTCGGAATGCAGAAATTCACCAGTATTCCTGTCCCCGCCCTAGCTGTCTACGCCTGCCCTCACGACTGGGGTCGTTTCCCTGAGGATGGGGCAGGGAGAAAAGCCACGCTGGTCGCGGACGATAAAGCCCGCTGCACACAATGGGCAGATAGCTTTGCTCATGGAGTCCCATCAGCCCACGTCGTTCGCATTCCAAATGCCGACCATTACGTCTACCGTTCCAATGAAGCGGAAGTGATCGACGAGATGCGTAAGTTTCTTAGCACGCTCCCGTAGGTTCTCGGTACTGCAAAGTCGCAAGCGCCAGGAGAGCCGGGCGGGATCGCGTGGCAGTTGTAGCGAACAGGGCAAGCCGCTCACTGACACGATCGCCGACACGTCGTCGGCGACTCTGCCACTGATAGCTGAAAGGCAACTGCGGGTCCCTCGGGCCACGACCACCCCAAGGACGAAGATCAGTCCTTGGGGACTCCGGTGATGCGCGGCCTCTCGGGATGACACCTTCAGTGAGGGAAGCGTAGACCGCGACCTTGGCGCGTCAGTGGATCTGGATGTCGCCGGAGCCGGTTTCGAGGCGGACGGTGGGGCCGCCGCCGTTCAGCTTGCCCCGGATGTGATGCTGGTCGAACCCGCCCTGCACCACCATCTCGTGATCGGTCTTGACCGTGCCTGAGCCGGTGGAGGCGTCGAGCGTGAGCGGAGCGTTGCCGGTCTGTAGTTCGATGGAGCCCGATCCGGTTTGGAGGTTCCAGCCGGAAGAGGGAGTGCCGCTCGCCTTGATATCGCCGGACCCGGTTTGTCCTTTGAAACCGCCGTGGATCTCCTTGAGCTCGATATTGCCGGAACCGGTTTGGGCGATTACATCGCCTTCTCCGGTTTGTTCGGCTGTGATGTTGCCGGAACCGGTCATCAGGTTAAATCGTCCTTGCAAGCCGGAGGCGCGGATGTCGCCGGACCCGGTCTGGAGCTTGGCGTCATGCCCGACTCCCTCATCGACGATGTCGCCGGAGCCGGAATTGGCGGCGAGGAAGGTGCCGGCGGGCGCTTCGATTGTGTAGTCGATGCTGATGCCGCGCACGTGCTCCTGATGCTGACCGACGCGAATGGTCTGTCCGCTCTGCTCGATGGGGGGATTGGCGGCGATTTGGCGGGCCTGTTCCTGGCTGCCGTCGCGATGCACGTGGATGCGGCCGTGGATCTGAATCTGGCTGCCGGAGCCGCGCGTGATGTGGATATTGCCGGATCCGGTGTTCACTTCGAGGTGCGCGTCGCCGCTGACGGAGAGCGTGCGGTCAAAGGACAGCGAGCCGGCTTCATTCGATCCACCCTCCTGCGGAGCACGCGGAGCCAGCATGACCATGGGCGCGGCGTGGATCATAGGCGCAGGTGAAGCAGCAGCAATCATCAGGGGAGAGGGTTCTGCGCTGGGAGCTTTGGTCTCCGCAGGGAACGCCAGAACCGCGGGCGCCGAGGACATCGCCGGGATCGCGGGGGCGGGCTGGCTCGTGGGCTCGGGCTGGGTTGATTCGGAGGCGGTCTCGATGGCCGCAGGCTGGGCTTGCGGCGCGACAGGCGCGACCGGTAGTGCGTAGACTGCGGCGCGAGCCGGGGGGAGGGGCTGGTTGCCGGTTGCGGCCTGTACGCGGACGAGCGCGGTGGAGGCGAACAGCGCGAGGGGCACGAGCGCGACCGCTACAAGGGCGCGGCGGCTATTGGCGAAGCACTGACGGAACGACTTGTCGTTGAGCAGGCGCTCGATGCGGCGCGAGAGACTTCCGGGACGGGCCATGGCTACTCCTAAAGAGATTCGGCGCGGCGCGGCCGCGAATTCGAGAAGGATTTGGGCGTAGGATGCGCGGCTTGCGGCTTCCTCGATTCCGGCGCGGTCGCTGATGGCCTCGGCCAGTTCGGCGAGCTCGTGCTTGAGCCACCAACCGAGGGGGCTGAACCAGGCGAGTGCGGCGTAGATGCCGGCGAGCAACTGCAGGTAGAAGTCTCCCTGACGGATGTGGGAGCGCTCATGAGCTAGGACGATGCGCAGCTTCTCAGGCTCCCATGTTTTGTAGTCGCTGGGCAGCAGGATGGCTGAGCCGATGGTGATGGGGGAGGCGATCTTGGCGCTGGCGCGGAGGGGAAGCGTCGCTGCGTTGGATGGCAGGTGATTCGCCGGGACGGGGGTGGCTGTCTGCCAGAGGCGAATGGTTGTGAAGACAGCGACGGCGAGGCGGAAGAGGAGGAATCCCGTGATTGCGCAATAGAGCGTCAGGATAAGGGCGACGGGAGACAGATTGAGGTGCCGGACCGGCGCCGGGGCGGGTTCCCGCTGGATGGTTACGTATGCGCTTGATTGCCCGTGGAATACGCCCTGGGGGTGGGGGGTGAGTTGCGTATCCGATTGCGTGATTTGGCGATCTCCACTGCGGGGGGATGCCGTTTCAACGGCGGACGACGCAGCCGGTTCGGATGCAGCAGCCTCTTCGGTTTCCGGGAGGTCGCTTTGCGGAACGTCGAGCTTGGGCGGCGCGATTTTGACGGGGGGAGCGCCTTTGGCCAGGATGCGTTCCTGCAGTTCCTGGAGGAGTGTCATGGGATGGGCGGGTAGGGCGAGGCCGGCTCCATCGGGGAGGATGTGCCATTGCGCGGTGATGGGCAGGAGAAGCGGCATGGCGAGCGCGGAGATCAGGACCAGGCCCCAGGCGGACTTTTGCGCCAGCACGTTGCGAACCCGGAAGAGGCGCAGGCCTGCGGCGACTGCCAATCCGACGAGGAGCGAACGCAGCGTTGCTTCGAGGAAGACGGGAATCATTGACCCTCCTTTTCGGATGAAGCTGCCTTCTGTGCAGCGGCGATGTAGTCGGCCAGGCGCTGGAGCTCGGAGCGATCGAGAACTTTGGAATCGACCATGCCGACCAGCAGGGTTTCGACCGAGCCCTCGCAAAACCAATCCACGATGCGTTTGGCGGCGCGGCCGGCGACGTGCTGACGCGATTCGACCGGACGGTAGATGAACGTACGACGATCGTCCACAGTGTGCGCCAGGTAGCCCTTTTCTTCGAGGCGGCGGAGTACGGTACGTACCGTGGAATCTTTCAGTGGCCGTTCGAGATTTTCTCTCACCTGGTCGGCGGTGGCAAGGCCGAGACGCCAGATGATCTGGAGGGCGTCGCGTTCGAGTTCGCTGAGGTCGGGTAGATCCGGGGTGCTACGATTCATAACGTTACAAACTGTAGCACTCGATCTTTGGCGGCGCAAGTGAATTTTTGAGCGGAGGCGAAGTGTTTTACAAACAGCGATTTGGCCGGTAAGCAAGTCGGGGTGGTTCACCTAGGGAGTGTCAGAAACAACTGCAGGTCTCTCGGCCCGCTGACCCCACTCACGATAAAGCTGTGAGCGGGGCCCCAAACACGCGGACTCTCGGGATGACACCTCAGGGGGGAGCGGGCGAAGAACAACCGCGGATCCTTCACTACGTTCAGGATGACAACGCAATGGTATGGCGGGCTATGGCGGAAGCGATCAGAGCCTTTTGATGGTGGGGTGGGTGGGGTCGATGGTGGCCTTCCAGTCCATCGGGTGGGCGGTGTTGTCGCGGGTGAGGATCAGCTTTTCGATGACTAGTTGGCCTTCTATGACGCGGACGGAGATTTCGGTGGCCGTGAGGGTGATGGTTCCGTAGGCAGAGGCGGTGGAGAAGAAGGTGGTGAAGGGGCGGGCGTTCAGCCTGGGGCCGAAGTGGAGAGTGCGGTCGACGGCGGAGTAGCGGAAGCCAGAGAGGGCGGGGAGCAGGGCGTAGCTGGACATGGCGCGGGCGTACCAATTGCCGCACTCGTACTCGTTCCAGGGGTTGCGGGTTTTGCCGTCGTAGCGGCTGCGGGCGGCCTGGACAATGGTGAGGCCTTCGTCGGTGAAGCCTTCGGCGATGAGGTGGGAGGCGACCTGGTACTCGTTGCCGGTCCAGACCTCGTCGGAATAGACGAAGGGGAGGGTGGGCTTGCCGCCGCGCGGCCAACTGCAGATGAGCAGGCCGGGCTCGTGTCCCATGGCGTAGCCGGGGCGCTGGGCGTTGGCGTGCGCGCTGAGGTCGGTTCTGAAGTTGTTCTTGAAGATGGAGTGCAGAGCGGAGCGGACGTTCTGCTGGGCCAGAGGGGTTTCGATGCCGTAAATGCGGGCCATCCAGGCGCCGATGACGCTGTCAGACAAGCAGCCGCTGCCGTACTGATATTTCGGTCCTTCGCGTTTGAGGAGCTGTTGCATTTCGCTGCTGTGCTCGTTGACCTCAGCGATGGATTTCGCGAAGGAGGTGTCGCGCAGGCCTTCGTACTGGACGTGCTGCTCGTAGTAGTCGCCGTTGAACAGGTGCGTATCAATATAGGAGGCGGAGCGCTGAGCGAGTTCGGCGTAGGACTTTGCGTCTGCAGGTTCGCCGACGGCCTCGGCCATGCGGGCCATGGCGGAGAGCGCGCCGAGGTAGATGGTGGAGCACATGGGCTCGGGGCCCCAGAACTCGATGTCGAAGGTGTTGTGGTGGGGCTCGAAGAGCGCGCCCTGACGATCGGGGTCCCAAGTGCGGATGCCGTAGTCGAGGCTGCGTTTGGCGAGGGGGTAGAGACGCTTGAGCCAGGCGGTGTCGCCCCCGATCTGCCAGTCGCGGTAGAGCTTCATGATGCCGCCGAACTGGCCGTCCGAAGCGGCATGAAAGCCATGGTCAACGGGGCCGTCGGGGATGGCTCCGCGGAAGGTGACGTGACCCCGGTCGTCCATGGAGCGGACCAGCTCGAGGTCGCGGAGGGTGCGCTCGAGCTGGGGGTAGAGGTGGGGGAGGGCCTGGGCATAGTTCCAGACGTGGGTGCAGGAGCCGTGGCAGCAGCCGCTGTCAGGGAAGCAGCCCTCCCAGCCCCAGATGTTTCCGTTCTGCTGGCGGAGGATGGTGGGGGATTTGAGGATGGCCAGGTTGGCGGAGATGGCGTCGAGCGCGTAATGGGGAAGCGTGGAGGAGAAGAGGGCTTCTTTGAAGGCGACGGTGCGGCGGCGGAGGTCGGGGTAGTTCTGCTCGACGTAGAGGGCGACTTCACGGGCGTCTTTCCACTGGCCTGCGTACCAGGGATGCCAGGGGGGTGGGGCACCGTCTTTCATGGTGCGGCAGCCGGGGCGGCCTTCGATGCCGGAGAGCGGCGGGTTGAGGCCTTCCGTCAGGTAGCTGTTGGGGAAGTGCCAGGCGATGAGGACGGTGTGGGTGCGGGAGGCGCCGGGGGCGAGGGAGCCGGGGAGCAGGATGGAGGCGCCGTTGCGGCCGGCGTGGTCGACGGGGTTGGAGCCGTCGTTGGTGGTGAATGCGCCGGTAGAGACTTCGCGCCAGAGTGCGGAGAGGGAGTCGAACTCCCAACCCGGGCTGCGCAGCCACATTGCCTTGATTTTGGGGGACTCGCCGATGGACATGAGGACGGCGCTGCCGTATCCCTCGGCATTGGCGGGTTCGCGGTTGGTGAGGAATGCGCCTTTGCCGGGGAGGACGGCATTGATGGTGGAGGCCTGGTCGGGCTGGCAGCCGGGAGCGAGATGGGAAAGGTGGTAGGAGAACTCGTATTCGACGGGGCGCGATGAGGTGTTGTGGAGGGAGTATTCGAGGAGGACGCAGGGGAGGCCGGAGTTTTTGTCATCGAGGGGGATGAAGGGGTTCCAGCCGGTGACGGTGACCTCGAGGGGGATGGATGCGTCGGAGAGTTTGGCGACACCGAAGGGGTATTCGCCCTGGAAGGAGGATTTGGAGAAACGAGGGAAGCCTTCGAATCCGGCGCGGCGGAGGCCCTGGCCCTGGAGGCCCTGGTCGAAGATTTTGAAGGGGGGGAAGGGGCCTTCGACGAGCTTTGTGATCGGCGGCGAGCCTTTGATGTGGAGGATGGCGAACGCGGCTTCGGGGGAGTCGGAGGTGAAGCCCTCGGGGAGTGCGGTGCTTTCGGGGCGGGTGCGGATGGAGAAATCCTGGAGGCCGCCGTAACCGTTCATGCAGATGCATCCTGCGCCAATGCCGCCGATGGGGAGGGCGATCTGGGTGATCTTGTCGCCGGTGAATGTGCGCTGGGGGCCGGTGCGGTGGAGGTCTTCGGGCGAGTACGGGGAGGAGGCGTGGGGTTCGGCGGCGGGCTGGGCCGGAGCGATCGCGGGTGTGGCGGCGGCGATAGTGGCGGCGGAACTGGCAAGGAGGAATTCGCGGCGGGTGGGGCGCTTTTTGGAGGGCATGGTTTTCTCAGGAGAGCTTAAAGCAGGGAACAGGGAACAGGGAACAGGGCTTAGGGCTTAGGGGCTAGGGATCAGGGGTCAGGGAACGGCAAAAAGAAAGAACGAAAGCGGGTCCTTCGCCTGCGGCTCAGGATGACAAATTTGTGGTGGGTGTGGACCTGGTTTGAAGTGGAACGTCGAGCGGCTTGGTTTTGGTGAGGATAGAGGATGTTTAGCCGCGAGGGCGTGGTTTGCATCCATCTGATGTAGAAGAAGCAGAAGTAGAAGAAGAGTAGAGGATTGCGTTTGATGAAGAAGGCGTGTTGCGTTGCTTTGGTATGTCTGGGGCTGGTTCTTTCGCTTGCGGCGGGGGCGCAGGTGAAGCTGTCGGAGCTGACGGGGAATAATACGTCGGCGTGCGCGGCGGGCGGGAAGCTGCCGGGATATTGCAAGCAGGCGTTTGCGGGGCAGACGGATACGCGGCCAGGCGTGGCGACGCCGGTGTTCGATGCGCCGGCGGGGAATGTGTCGGATGAGGACATTCATGGATATCTGAATCAGGGTGGGAAGACAAAGATATTTGCCAACTTCATGCTGGGGTTTTGCACGTGGGGCAGCGGGCACTGGTGCCACCGAAACGTGCGGACGGGGTACAACTCGAACGATGATGCCACCGTGGCGGCGCAGGTGGAGGATCTGCGGCGACGGCACATTGATGGCGCCATCATGTCGTGGGAGGGATACGGGACGTCAGAGGATGAGGCGGCGCTGCGATTCCAGCGGTACGCGAATAAGCACTACTGCAAGGGCGCGCAACAGTGCGATCCGATGTATCTGATCATGATCGATGGGCCGTCGTGGGCATACTCGGTGAAGTCGACGGGGATTCCGGGGACGAGCGGCGCAGGGTGCGGCGGCAAGAACGGCGGCGCTTATGAAGATTGCGTGATCGCGCATGTGCGGAACGACATGTGCTCGATGAACGGGACCCACTGGGGCAACGATGCTTATCTGAAGGAGAACGGGCGGCCGGTGGTGATGGTGTTTCCGGAGGAGGGTGTGATTCGGCCGTGGGGGCCAGCGCCGTCATGGGAGGACGTGTGGGTGCATATCGCGGAGTGGAACCGCGATTTGCCGCATAACTGCGGGAAGGCTCCTTATAACCAGAACAATGGCGTGCCGCTGGTGGTGTTTGAGCACGGTGGGGGCTTTATGCACCGAGCATCGGATGGGGCGTACTACTGGGTGCAGGTGGCAGGGACCGATCCGGCGAAGTCGCAGTACGTGTTCAACGTGAGTTCGCCCTCGACGGTGGAGACGCTGGAGCAGTTTTACCAGTCCGCGCAGAAGAATGCGGGGAAGATGGTGTGGGGCGCGGCGTTCAAGGGGTTCAACAGTGCGCAGGCGGCGTGGGGGACGAACCGGATTCTGGACCAGGCTTGCGGGCAGGTCTGGATGCAGTCGCTGACGGAGGGGAACCGGTTCTACAGGGATGAGGCGCTGCCGTTTCTGCAGGTGATTACGTGGAATGACTACAACGAGGGGACGGAGATTGAGACGGGAATCGATAACTGCTTTACTGTGTCGGCTGAGGTGAAGGGCACGGTGCTCGAGTGGAAGCTGAACGCGTCGAATGAGTTTGCGAGCCTGTCGACGGTGTCGCATGTGGAGATTTACGACTCAAATGACGGCGAGAATCTGCGGCTGATTGATAAGGTTCCGGCGGAGCGGAGCGGGACTTGGGACCTGGGGGTGTTGCCGGCGGGGACGCACAGAGTGTTTGTGCGCATGGTGGGGAAGAACAGCATTCTGAACCGGATGTCGGGGCCGGCAGTGTTTACGAAGTAGGGAATAGGGAGTAGGGAGTAGGGAATAGGAACAACGAGATAGGATCGGGTGGCGGTGAGGCGCATCGAATAGGGATGAGTTTGACAAGTTCAGGTTCGCAGGAGCGCGCGGCGGAGAGCGGCGTGCAGTTTGGTTTCGACAATACGTATGCGCGGTTGCCGGAGCGGTTTTATGCGCGGCTCGATCCGACGCCGGTGGCGCAGCCGCGGCTGCTGAAGCTGAATGTGAAGCTGGCGGAGCTGCTGGGGCTCGATCCGGAGCAGCTTGCGAGCGCGGATGGCGTGGAGATTCTGGCTGGGAATCGTGTGGCGGCGGGATCGGAGCCGCTGGCGCAGGCGTATGCGGGGCACCAGTATGCGCACTTCGTTCCGCAGCTTGGTGATGGGCGCGCGAATCTGCTGGGCGAAGTCGTGGGGTGCGACGGCGTTCGCTATGACATTCATTTGAAGGGATCGGGGCAGACGCCGTTTTCGCGCAGAGGCGACGGGCGGGCCGCCGTGGGGCCGGTGCTGCGCGAGTACATTGTGGGCGAGGCGATGGCGGCGTTGGGGATTCCCACGACGCGGGCGCTGGCGGCGGTGGCGACGGGCGAGCAGATCATGCGGGAGGTTCCTCTGCCGGGTGCGGTGTTGACGCGGGTGGCGGCGAGTCATCTGCGCGTGGGCACGTTTGAGTATTTTGCGGCGCAGGGCGATGCGCATGGTGTGAAGACGCTGGCGGATTATGCGATTGCGCGGCACTATCCAGAGGCGGCGCAGGCGGAGCGCAGGTATCGCGCGCTGCTCGATGGAGTGGTTGCGCGGCAGGCGCGGCTGGTAGCGCAGTGGATGATGGTGGGGTTTGTGCACGGCGTGATGAACACCGACAACACGTCGATATCGGGCGAGACGATTGACTATGGGCCGTGCGCATTTATGGAGGCGTTTCATCCGGCGACGGTGTTCAGCTCGATCGACCGGCAGGGGCGGTATGCGTGGGGGAATCAGCCGCGGATTCTGCTGTGGAATTTGACGCGCCTGGCCGAGGCGCTGATGGCGGTGCTGGTGGAGGAGGCGGGAAGTCCCGAGGCGGGGCTGGAATCGGCGACCAAGGCGCTGGAGGCGTTTGCTCCGCAGTATGAGGCGGCGCAACTGGCGGGGCTGCGCAAGAAGCTGGGGCTGTTCACGGAGCAGGACGGCGACATGGACCTGGTGAAGGATTTGCTGGAGCGCATGGCGGCGAATGGCGCGGATTTTACGCTGACGTTCCGGCGGCTGGGCGATGCCGTTCTTGGGGACGATGAGGGTGTGCGGGCGCTGTTTGCGGATGGTGCGGCGTTCGACGAGTGGGCGCTGACGTGGCGGGCGCGCATGGGTGTTGAGTCGGTGGCGCCGGAGGAGAGGGCGGCGCGGATGATGCGGGTGAATCCGATTTATATTCCGCGGAACCATATGGTGGAGGCGGCTCTGAATGCTGCGGTGACGCGCGAGGATCTGCGGCCGTTCGAGGAGTTGCTGGAAGCGGTGATGCAGCCGTATGAGGAACGCGCGGGGTGGGAGCGGTTTGCGGTGCCGGCAAAGCCGGAGGAGCGGGTGGTTGCTACGTTCTGCGGGACGTAGGGCACCTGCGGTGCGGCTGACTGCGGCTTCGCCGCCATTCCGGGCGGGATAAGATTGAGCCCAAACGCAGAAGACGCGCTTAAGATGGGGCACATCGGCGGCTAGACTTAAGCCATGACCGAGGATGCAGCCAAAGGACTAGAACCCTCGAAACGTCCTCTTACAAGCGACGAACGCGATCTTGTCCGATGGCTAGTCGAACATAGTGAGTCTGAGATCCCCGATCTGTTGCAGCAGATCGAGCGACTGACGGTGTTCGAGAAGTGCACTTGCGGTTGTCCTACCGTCTACTTCGCCCTCGATGGAGAGCCTGTTTCGAGCAAGGGCGAACGAATCATTAGTGACTGGCTGGCCACTGTTAACGGGGATCTCGTTGGAGTGATGCTGTTCCAGACAGATGGTCGTCTCAGTTCCATGGAAGTTTATTCCTGTGCGGGAACCGACGAGCCCTTCGGTCTTCCAGCTATCGATTCGCTATTCCCTTACGAAGACGCGCCTGATCGTGGCTTCAAGTAGCAGGCTCCGAGTCAAAGCGGAGTCCGAAGCCGTGGCAATCAAGTGCGCAGAAGCAACCACAGATCCCTCACTCCGCTGCGCTCCACTCGGGATGACAGTGGCTGGGGAGTAGGCGTGAGCCAGAGGTTTTGCGCGACGCGGGAGTAGAGCAGCAGATTCCCTCCGGGAATGACAGACAAGAAAAGCAAGAGCAAAGGCAAATGCAAAAAGCGGGTCCTTCGCCTGCGGCTCAGGATGACAACTCCGTGGGGGGAGCCGAAGGCTTCTGAGCTGCCGGGAACTTTGGGGTGGGGTGGCGCGTACCCTGTTTGCATGTTTGGCGATCTGAAGCTTGCGCTGCGTCAATTGGGCAAATCGCCGGGGTTTGTTGTGACGGCGATTGTCACGCTTGCACTGGGAATTGGCGCGAACGCCATTGTGTTCAGCGTGCTGAATGCGCTGGTGTTGCGGCCGGTGAATGTTCCGCATCCGGACAATCTCTACATGGTGCAGCGGTTCACGTATCCGTCGCACTCATATCCGGATTATCTGGATTTGCGCGATAAGAATCGCACGTTCCAGAACCTGGTGACGTTCGACATTGTGGGTCCGCAGGGCGTGGATACGGGCGGGAATCCGTCGACGGCGTGGCCGTTTCTGGCTAGCGGGAACTACTTTGACGCCCTGGAGATTCAGCCATACCTGGGGCGGTTCTTTCATGCGTCGGACGAGAAGGGAGACAGCAGCGCTCCCTACGTGGTGCTGAGTTATGCGTACTGGCACAGCTACTTCCACGGCGACAAGAACGTGGTGGGCAAGCCGGTGTCGATCGACAAGCATCCGATGACGATCATCGGCGTGGCGCCTCCGGATTTTCGCGGGACGGAACTGTTTTTCGCGCCGGCGATGTGGATTCCGATGGTGGAGAAGCCCACGCTGATGGGGTCGAATTTGAAGGAGCGCGGGAATCACTCGCTTTTCGTGATTGGACGGCTGAAGCCGGGGGTGACGGCGACCGAGGCGACCGCGGACCTGAATGCGTTGGGCGCGTGGATGGCGAAGACGTATCCGGCGCAGGATGATGGAATCAAGTTCACGCTGGCGCGGCCGGGGCTGGTGGGCGACATGCTGGGCGGGCCGGCGAAGGCGTTCATGGCGGGGCTGATGGGGCTGGCCGGGTTGATTCTGCTGGCGGCGTGCGCGAACCTGGGCAGCTTGTTCGCAGCGAGGGCGGCTGACCGCGCGAAGGAAGTGGCGCTGCGGCTGGCGCTGGGTTCGAAGCGCGGATTGATTCTGCGGCAACTGCTGACCGAGGCGATGATGGTGTCGCTGGCGGGCGGGGTGGTGGGGCTGGGCGGTGGCATTGTGCTACTGCGGATGCTGAGCGCGTGGCAGCCGATTCCGGATGTGCCGATCAATGTGCCGGTGAATCCGGATGTACGCACGTATGCGGTGGCACTGGTGCTGGCGCTGGTGAGCGGATTGCTGTTCGGGATCGTGCCCGTTCGGCAGGTGATGCGGTCAGATCCGTGGCAGGTGATAAGGACGGGGCAGAGCGTGGCCGGAGCGATGCGGCGCTTTACGATGCGCGACGTGCTGCTGGTGGTGCAGATTGCGATTTGCGGGGTGCTGGTGACGTCGTCGTTTGTGGCGGTGCGTGGGCTAGCGCGGTCGCTTCATTCGAACTTCGGGTTCCAGCCGCAGAACGTGGTGCTGGCGAGCACGGATCTGCGGATGTCGGGGTATAAGGACGATGATTCGTCGGCGGTGCAGAAGCGGATGATTGATGCGATTGCGGCGATTCCTGGCGTGACGGCGGTGGGATCGACGAGCAATATTCCATTGGGGCTGGGCGGAGGCGATTCTTCTGTCTACAAGGACACGACGACAGATTTCCGGCCGACCAATTCGGTTGCGGATGCGATGAACTATAACGTTTCGCCGGGGTACCTGGAGGCGTCGGGAACGAGGCTGCTGGCGGGCAGGAATTTCAAGGCCAATGACGACAAGAATGCGCCGACGGTTGCGATTGTGAATCACGAGTTCGCGGTGAAGGTGTTCGGCTCGGTGGAGAAGGCGGTTGGTGGGCACTTCAAGTTTTGGGGCGGAAAGCGCGCCGAGGTGATTGGCGTGGTGGAGGATGGACGCTATCGCACGCTGACCGAAGACCAGATGGCCGCGATGTTCTTCTCGTACCAGCAGCACACGGACACGAGCACATGGCTGGTGGTGCGCTCGAACAGAGAACCGTCGGAGTTGATTCCGGCGCTGGAAAAGACGCTGCATGGGGTCGATCCGAGCCTGCCGTTGGGCGTTCTCACGTGGACGGAGGAGATGGACAGCGCGTTGTTTGCGGCGCGCGTGGCGACGGTGGCGCTGGGTGCGCTGGGCATGCTGGGGGCGATGCTGGCAGTGACGGGGATCTTCGGCATGGCGTCTTATACGGTGAGCAAGCGCATGCGCGAACTGGGTATTCGCGTGGCGCTCGGCGCGGGGCAGAAGCAGATTTTGGGCGCATCGCTGGGAAGGGCGTTCCGGCTGCTGAGTATCGGGTCGATTGCCGGTGTGGTGCTGGGCTTGATGGCGACGCGCGTGTTGTCGTTCATCGTGTACCAGGCGACGCCGAAGGATCCGTGGGTGCTGGGCGGGGTGAGCATGACGATGCTGGTGCTGGGTCTTCTGGCGTCGTTGCTGCCGGCGCGAAGGGCGCTGGCTGTGAATCCGCTGGTGCTGCTGAAGGACGAGTAGCGCGTTAATCGGGCGAGTTGCGAAGTGCACGGTGTGGGCTTGAAACTAGGCACGCCATGCGATTCGTCCGATTTGCCGCGTTGTTGCTCGCGTGCCTGCTGAGCGCTTCTTCGTTAAGTGCTTCGCATCTCGTCACTGGAAATGGATTTGGCTTCGCGGTTGTCGCGCCGGAATCGGGCGCGGTGACGAAGGTCTACGCGCATCCCTATAGCTTTACGCATCCTGATCCGCAGAAGCCACTGAGCGAGGGAATTGAGACGGCCAGCTTTGTGAAAGAAATTGCGTGGCGCGGTGCGGATGCGAGCAATCCGACGGCTGATTATGTCGATGATTCGCAGGTGATTCGCATTGAGCGCGCGGACGGCGAGGGGTGGTGCTTCATGCCGTTCGGCTTTGGGCACGCCGCGGTGATTGTGGGATGGAATCCGGGAGTGGAGCGAAGCGGCAACTGGCATGTGGAGTGGAACCGGCGCGTCGTTGGGGAGAGGACGATTCGAGTTGAGGGGCAGGAGCTAAGCGTTCTGCGATTCGATGGGCTCGAAGAGTCGTTGCTGTTGATTCCGATAGGGGATGCGCGGGGTACGGGGCGGGGTGAGCCGGGGCAACCGCTGGCGGGAAATTCAGCGTGGGCGATGGTATCGCTTGAGAACGATGCAGATGCAGAGGGACTTGCGAATGACTTTGCGAAGTGGCGCGCGGGGCTGGCGGTATCGAAGTTGGCGACGCGCGAGATCGAGGAAGTCGAGCAATGGCGCGTGAAGCCGGCAGCGCAGTTTACAGGCGAGGCTGAGCGGCACTTGTGGCGGCAGAGTGAGATGATGCTGCGGATTGCGCAGAGTCGCGAGCCTAACAGGCCGGGGCGGTATGGGAATGGGCTCATCGTTGCGAGCCTGCCGGATGGGATCTTCTTTACACCGTGGGTGCGCGATATGGCGTGGGCGACGGTGGCGTTTGCGCGGATGGGACATCGCGCGGAGGCCAGGGCCGCGCTGCTGGCGTATTTCAATGCGCGGCCAACGGGGAAGATGAAGGCCGAGACCGCGGGGGCTGATTACCAGATCTCCGTGGTGCGCTACTTCGGTGATGGTGCGGAGGAGCCGTTCTTCACGCAGGAAGGCAGCACGAATATTGAATTTGATGACTGGGGCGAGGCGCTGTGGGTGCTGGGTGAGTATCTGCGCGCTTACGATGAGCCGGGGCTGCTGCAGGAGCGGACGTATCGAGGAACCGTGTATGAGACGGCGCGCGATTTCATTGCGAAGCCGCTGCTCAAGAATACGGAGAAGTTCGGCGGTGGGGTGATCGTGAATGCCGATACGTCGATTTGGGAGGAGCACCAGAAGGATAAGAAGCACTTCGCGTTTTCGACGGCTATGGCGATTGTGGGGCTGAAGAGTCTTGCGGAAATCACGCGGCGCGCGGGAGACGAGGCGACACATGGGGAGATGCTGAGGCAGGCCGATCTGCTGACGAAGGGATTCAATGCGGCATTCATTCGCGACGGGCATCTGCATGGAACGCTGGAGCCGGGGGTAAAGAATGACATTGACGGTGCGCTGCTTCAGATCATCAACTTCGGCGTGGTGACGAATGACGCGCTTGTGCGCGACACGCTGGAGAGAATGGCGCTGCTCAAGGTGGCGTCGGGTGGTTACAGGCGCGTCCGCGGCACTTATACCGATCCATCGATTTACGAATATTGGTATGAGCAGGAGGAGTTCCTGTTTGTGGACTTCAACCTGGCGGAGGTCTATCGCAAGCAGGGCCGGAGCGATGAAGCGGCGGCGATGCTGACGCGCATTGAGGAGAAGGCAGCGGCGGATCACAACATTATTCCCGAGATGTATGTTGCGGTGCCGTGCGAGTTGTTTCCGGGAAAGATCGGGGATCCGACGGGAGCGCTGCCGATGGTGGGATACGGGGCGGGCGAGTTCATTCTGCATTTGCTGGACCGAGAGAAGTCACATGGTCATGCGTGAGTTCCGCCTTTGGCGCGAGAAGGAGGAGATGTGGGATTCGATCCGGAGTCGGTGAAGGGAAGATATTTGGATGATTTGCTGGATCAGCCGCGGGCGCTGCGCGCGACATGGAACAGGTTGAAGGATGATGCGGTCTTCGAGCAGATTGCGAGCGCATGTGCGGCGTCGGAATTCGATCGCGTTGTACTTACGGGGATGGGCGGATCGTTTTTCGGATTTCATCCGCTGAGCATTGAACTTGCCGAGCACGGATGGACGCCGATGATGATCGAGACATCAGAGCTGATCCATTTCTATCCGCAATTGCTGACGCCGCGGAGCCTGGTGATCGCGGTGTCGCAGTCGGGCAGGAGCGCGGAGACTGTGCGGCTGCTGGAGATGAATCGTGGTAGCGCGACGGTGATCGGAGTGACGAATGATGCGAGCAGTCCGTTGGGGACGGAGGCGATGTTCCCGGTGCTGATGGCAGCGGGTGAGGAGTATTCGGTTTCGTGCAAGACGTATGTATCGACGCTGCTGGCGCTGAATGTGATTGGCACGGCGCTTTGCGGTGTGGAGCGAGTGGAGCGGCTGCGCGATCTGGAATCTGCGCCCGACGTTGCGGAAGTCTATCTGCGGAACTGGAAGAGCCATGCGGCCGAGCTTGTGGAGTTGTTGAGCGGTGTGAAGGATGTGTTTCTGGTGGGCCGCGGGGTCTCGATGGCGGCGGCGCAGGCGGGTGCGCTGATCATGAAGGAATCGGCCCACGTCCATGCGGAAGGGATGAGCAGTGCGGCGTTCCGTCACGGGCCGTTTGAGATGCTGAGGCCGGACATGTTTGTGGGCGTCTTTGCAGGCGACGCGAGGACGAGAGCGCTGAATGAGCAACTACTCAAAGATGTGCGCGGGACTGGCGCGCGGGCAGCGTTGTTTGCTCAGGACGCTGAGCTGGCCGCATGCAGGTTGCAAGATGTGCCCTCGGCGTTGATGCCGATTGCGGAGATTCTGCCGGCACAGATGATGACGCTTGCGCTGGCGGCGCTGAGAGGGCGAGAGCCGGGGAAGTTCGAGCGGGTGAGCAAGATTACGGCGACTGAATAGCGGAAGGCGGGACGGCGATGAAAAGAAACCGATGGATGGCCGCGCTCGTGTTCCTGGTGTTCTTTGTGCTGTCGCTGCTGACCAACATTCTGGGACCGATTATTCCGGATATTATCGACAGCTTTCACGTGAGCCTGACGGCGGCCGCGTTTCTGCCGTTTGCGTTCTTTCTGGCGTATGGGGTGCTTTCCATTCCTGCCGGTTTTTTGGTGGAGAAGCTGGGCGACAAGCCGGTGATGGTGCTGTCGTTTGCGGCGGCAATGGCTGGCGCGTTGGCGTTTGCGACGGAGCCGGTCTATTGGGTTGCGCTGGTGTCGCTGTTCACGATTGGCGCAGGGATGGCGATGCTGCAGGTAGTGATCAATCCTCTGCTGCGCATTGCGGGCGGGGAGGAACATTTCGCTTTCAACTCGGCGTTTGCGCAGTTTGTGTTCGGCGCGGCGTCGTTTATCAGCCCCCATATCTACTCGTATATGGTGAATAACCTGCCCAATGCGCAAGCGCGCGGTGGGTTGTTGCAGGTTGTTGAGCGGGTGACTCCGGCGGAGCTGCCCTGGGCGTCGATCTACTGGATCTTCGCGGCGGTTTCGGCGGCGATGCTGGTGACGGTGGCGCTGGTCAGGTTTCCGCAGATCGTTCGGAAGGAGGACGAACAGGCTGGCAGTGTGAGCACCTACGCGCAACTGATGAAGCGCAAGGTTGTGTGGCTCTACTTCGGATGTGTTTTCGCGTATGTGGGTTCAGAGCAGGGAACGGCGAACTGGATTTCGAGATTCCTCTCGCAGTATCACGGATTCGATCCGCACACGACGGGGGCGGATGCGGTTTCATGGTTCTGGGGATTGATGACGGCGGGATGCTTTCTGGGGATGATTCTGTTGAAGTGGTTCGATAGCCGGCGCGTGCTGCTGGGGTTTTCCGCATGTGCGCTGGTTGGGCTGAGCGTGGCGTTGTTTGGGCCGGCTGGGGTGTCGCTCTATGCGTTCCCGGCGATTGGATTCTTCGCGTCAATCATGTGGCCGACTGTTATGTCTCTGGCGCTGAATTCAGTGGCGGAACATCACGGCACGTTTGCGGGGATTCTGTGCACGGGGATTGTGGGAGGCGCAGTTGTGCCTCTCATCATCGGGCGAATTGGCGATGTGGCGGGGTTGCGGACGGGGATGGTGTTTCTCTACGTAACGTTTGGATGCGTGTTGAGTGTGGGCCTGTGGGCCAGGCCCATTATCAGCAATGCCACGCTGGGAACCAAGGCGGAGAACACGCTGGCGACGTAAGCGGCACTCGAGTTATTGCTGGTCGATGCCGTAGACGGGGACGTTCTGGTCGATTTTGAAGACCAGGGCGGTGGCGCGGGCGGTGTAGTCGGATTGCGCGAACTTGTCATGCATGCGGGTAACGAGCTCATGCGCGTGGTTCTTGGCGGAGTCGGCTTTCTTGTCGCTGTTATCGGCGTTGAACATATCGACGAGCACGCACTGGCGGTAGACGGCGTTGTAGAGCGCCTGCGCGGTGCGGGGCCCGTCAGGATGCTCAGAGGCGTACTTCTCGTATAGCTCAGTTTCCTTTTCGGGGCACTTTTCCTGGCCCTGCCAGTCGCCGCAGAGCTTGTTGTCGAGCAGTTCGAAGGCGGCCATATCGGCCTGGCGCGTGTGCGGGAAGAACTTGATGACGCGCTTCATGTCATCTTCGTTGATCTGGGCGCGCATATAGGGATCGCGCTCCTTTGCGGAGGGACGGGATTGGACGTCGGCCTTCTGAATCTGCCATGCGATGTCGGCGGAGCGCCAGGCGGCTTCAGGGGCCAGAGGGGAATTCTGGAACATCTCGACGAGGCGGCGGTAGAGCAGGCGGGCGATTTGCGCGGCGTTGGCGGGACCACGGGGGTCCGAGGCCGAGGCTTCTTCATTGGCGGCTTCGCCCATGAGGATCTGGTCGCCGTTGGCGGTGTTCTCGTCGACGATGCCGCGGGCTTCCAGCCAGCCGGAGACGGGAGGAGCGATGTCGTTGTCGCCGCCAACCCAGGGCTCGTCGTCGGAGCTGTGCATTTGCTGCGTGTCAGTGTTGGCGAAGACGCGGAGCCAGCCGCCGCTGCGTTCGGCGATAACCATCTCGCGGCCGGGGGCGACGTGCTGGACCTTCTGCGCGGTGCGGCTGGGGGAGACGTAAAGCCAGGCGGTTTGCAGGGCGGTGGCGCGGGGGCCGGCGAGCGGCTTAACGATTTCGTCCTTCTGTTTCTTCTGGGCGGCGAGGGGGGAGCACTGGACGGCGGCCAGCGAAGCCAGGAAAAGCGCGAGGAGCCAAGGCGGGATTGGGCGGATTCTCATCAAGGGAATCATAGATGAACGACGCGGCGAACGGTGGAGGGTGAGCGGAGCCGCGGCGGGGGGAGGCCGGGACAGGCGGCCGGCTCGGTCTCGGGCGGTTGGCGTAAGGTGAATGAGAACCGTTAGTTCTGCCAGTGTGCAGGGGCTTCTTGAACACTGAGTTTTGTGAGAGCATTCATGGCGATGCGGCTGTGCCCAAGCGGCGCGGCTCTGTTGAGCCGCATAGTTTCTGGCGGCCGCATACACGGCACGGACGAACCGGTATTTAGAGGCCGGACCAGGGGGTGAGTACCTTCGATGAAGACGAAGCAGATCATCAAGAGATCCGCGGCTTTCTCAAAGCCTTTTCGGGTGACAAACGGGAAGAAGTTCAAGCTGAAGGATTACGATCCAGGCGACACGGGCGGACTTGATTCGGAAGACAAACCGCGCGCCAAAGAAGCACTCCAGACCGGCGTGCAGGTGCTTGCTGAGTTGCAGGACATGCTTTATGCGCAGAGGACATGGTCTCTGTTGCTTGTGTTTCAGGCGATGGATGCAGCAGGGAAAGACGGCGCGATTAAGCACGTCATGTCGGGAGTCAATCCGCAGGGCTGCCAGGTGTATTCGTTCAAGGGGCCGAGCGCGGAGGATCTTGATCACGACTACCTGTGGCGCTGCGAGAAGTGTTTGCCGAACCGCGGAAACATCGGGATCTTCAACCGGAGCTACTACGAGGAGACGCTGGTGGTGCGCGTGCATCCGGAGTATCTCCTGAAGCAAAAAATTCCGCCTTCGTTGATCACGAAGAAGGTGTGGGATGAGCGTTTCGAGGATATCCGGAACTTTGAAAGGCACATGAATCGGAACGGTACGGCGATCGTGAAGTTTTTCCTGCATGTATCAAAGGGCGAGCAGAGGAAACGATTCCTGCAGCGGGCCGACCTGCCGGAGAAGAACTGGAAGTTCTCGTCTTCGGATATGGCGGAGCGGGCTTACTGGAGCGAATACCAGAAGGCTTACGAGGACACGATCAGGAATACGGCGAGCCCGGAAAGCCCGTGGTACGTGGTTCCAGCCGATAACAAGTGGTTCAGCCGGGTGGTTGTGGCGGCGGCGGTGATCGACCGGCTCTCAGAACTCGGGCTGGCGTATCCGAAAGTTGACGAGAAGAAGCTTGAGGAGATCGCCAAGGCTCGAGAAGAGCTTATGGCCGCTAAATAACGTATAGCTCGTTCGTGGCGGGTAGGGGCGCCGTCTTCCTGGACGGTGCTTCTCCCGCCATTTGTTTTGGTGTTCCAGCTGCCAGGTTTTGCGGGGTGCGCTGGCGGGCAAGGCGCTGAGTTTGCCGTGGCGCTGAGAGAGGTGTGATTCAAATCACCGAGTCCGGAGTGCTATTCAGAGCATCCTGAATGTGCTGATTGGGCTTAGACTGTGACTATGGCGAGACGAAGCGCGTTCCTGGTGTTGGCGGTGGTGGTCCTGTGGGCCATGTCGCCGGCGCTCGCCTGCCTGGCGGCTGCGCCCTGCCATCAGTGCTGCCACGCGATGATGGTGGATTGCGACACGGCGACTATGGCGGCTCAGCCATGCTGCCAGTTGCAGTCTTCGAATACTGCCATTCCTGCGGACCGAGACGCGACGACCGAGCTTTCCTCCGGTGCGTTGCAGACGCTGGTTCTGGTGGATCTGCCGGATCTTTCCGGCGCAGCAGTACTGGAACGAATTCCGTCTAAGGCGCCACCTCCACGATTGCCGTCGGGCGCCAGCACTATCCTTCGAATCTGATAGCAGCCTCGATTTTGTGATTGAGGACTCGTGTGTCCCGGTGCGCGTTGCGCGCTCGGGCAGGCGTGTCCACGCCCATGAACGCAATTTGATTCGAGGCAAGAATGAAGACTCAATTTGGCGTGCTTTGCGCAGTTGCGCTTATCGCGCTTGCAGGGGAACGCTCTGTTTATTCGCAGGGTGGGGCCGGACCGCTGGCCTTCGGGAACTTCAGTGTGGTGGGCCAATCAGGTGCGCCAGCAACACCGGCGCTAACTCTGGATGAGATTGAGCGCATCGCGCTGGCGGAGAATCCAGAGATCCACGTGGCTGTGCGCAGGGTGGCGATGGCTGAGGCGCATGTTCCTACGACGGGGAGGCGCGATGATCCGCAATTCATGCTGCGCAACTGGCAGGTTCCGCTGAGTAAGCCGTGGGACTTGAATGCCGCGCAGAACATGCTGATGTTGAGTCAATCGCTGCCTGGGCCGGGGAAGCGGGACCTGCAGAGCAGTGTGGCGCAGGCGGACGTTGCGGTGGTGAAAGAGCAGCTTGAGCAAGCGCGGCTGCGGGTTCGCGTGGAGGCGCGCAAGGCATTCTTCGATTTGCTGCTGGCGCAGGAAGAGATGCGTATCCACGATCAGCATGTGGGGATTGCGCGCCAGGCCGTTGAGGCAGCGCGCATCAAGTACACGGTCGGCAAAGTCCCCCAGCAGGATGTGCTCAAAGCGCAGTTGGCGGTTACGCGGCTTGAAGAGCACATGATTCGCTTCGAGCGCGACGCCGAGGTTGCGCGGGTGCGGATGAATACGCTGCTGGGCCGCGATGCCGAGACGCCGGTCAGGGTGCAGGGGGATTTCGGAATCAATTTGGATCTACCGGCTAAGAGCGAATTGGAGCAAGTGGCGTTCCGGTCGCGGCCTGATTTGCTGGAAGCGCAGGCGGTCGCCGAGAAAAGCCGCAAAGAGCAGGCGCTCGCGGGAAAGGCTTACGTGCCGGATTTCAGTGTGGCAGGCGGATACATGCTGATGCCGACTGGATCTGATCCGCGCAATAACTACATGTTCGAGGGATCCGTGACGCTGCCGTGGCTCAATCGCCGGAAGCACGATGCGGAGATCAATGAGGCGGCAGTCAAGGTGACGGAGCAGGATGCTGAAGTGGCTGCGATGCGCAATGCGGCTGCGGGACAGGTGGGCGAGGCGCTGGCCGGAGCGCGATCGGCGCAGCGGCTCGCGCGCATGTATCACGATTCGCTGGAGCCTCAGGCTGAGTCGACGTTGCATGCCGCGGTGATCGCGTATGAAAACAACCAGACCGATCTGCTGGACCTGATTGACAGCCAGATGGCGGTGATCGATGTGAACCTCGCGTGGTTGCAATCGATGGGCGAATTTGCGGCGAGCATGTCAGAGCTTGAGCTCGCGGTGGGAGCACCGGTTGAACAGAAGGCAACGCCGGAGGAAAAGCAATGAGCGACCGGATCTATCAAAAGGCATTTTTTCTCGTGTTAGCTGTGTGCGTTGTGCTGGCGGCGGCGGTTGGCTACTTGTATCTGCATCGGGGGCATTCCGCGGCGGTGGTGCAGAGCGATGATCCGGTGGTGGCGCGTGGTCCGGAGGTTGCGGGCGCGGTTACACCAAAGAGCGCAGTGTCTCCTGTAGCGGAACCGCAACTTGGATCTATTCAGATTTCGCCGCAGCGGCTGCAGCAGATCGGCGTGACCACTGCCGTTGCGGAGATGAAGAACGTGAGCGATAAACTCAGCGTTCCCGGCAATGTGGACATTGACGAGCAGAGCCTCTCGTATGTGCAGACGCGATTCGCAGGGTGGATTCAGAATGTCTATGCGAATGCGACGTATCAATACGTGAAGAAGGGGCAAAGGCTTTTCACGATCTATAGCCCGGACCTGGTGAGCACCGAGCAGGAGTACCTGCTGGCGAAGCAGAACCAGAAGTCTGTTGCGCACGATGCGCATGGAATGGCGGCGCAGGAGGGCGGGTGGCTGCTGGATGCGGCGGAAGAACGGCTGCGGCAGTTTGGTGTGCCGGCGCCGGAGATCGCCGCGCTCGAACAGAACGGCAAGGTGCAACGGGAGATCGCGATCGAATCGCCTGCTTCGGGTTTCATCACGGAGCGAACCGCTCTGCCGAATGCATACGTTCAGCCTGATTCGAAGCTGTATACGATTGCGGATCTTTCGACTGTGTGGGTTTATGCCAATGTGTTTCAGGAGGCAGTGGGACGACTGAAGCCGGGCGATCCGGCTCAGGTGTCAGTGGACGCGTATCCGGGGCGCGAGTTCAACGGCCGCGTGGATCAGATACTTCCGCAGGTGGACCCAGCAACGCGAACGGTGCGGGTGCGGCTCGTCTTCCGCAA
Organism: Occallatibacter riparius; assembly: GCF_025264625.1. Classification (NCBI taxonomy): domain Bacteria; kingdom Pseudomonadati; phylum Acidobacteriota; class Terriglobia; order Terriglobales; family Acidobacteriaceae; genus Occallatibacter; species Occallatibacter riparius. Next base: position 6,650,864 of record NZ_CP093313.1, on the reverse strand, counting down.
TCCGGGAGTGGTGCTGAAGCCGGGCATGTATGTGAAGGTCGATATCAACGTGGCGCTTGGGAAGCAGCTTGTGGTGCCAGCGTCCGCGGTGCTTCAGTCGGGCGCGCGCGCGGTTGCATTCATCGATCATGGTGAGGGCAATCTCGAGCCGCGGGAGGTGCAGACGGGGCCGCAAGTTGATGGCGCGATTGTTGTGCTCAAGGGGCTGCAAGCGGGCGATCGCATTGTGACGTCGGCGAATTTTTTGGTTGACTCAGAGGCGCAGTTGCAGGCCGCGCTGGGAGCATTCAATCCGCCGCAGCAAGGCGCGAATGCTGCTCCATCTCAAGCGCCCGGCGCGCAACCCGAGCAGATCAAGATTGCGATGACGACCGAGCCCGCGACTCCGCAGAAGGGGAAGAACACAGTTCGCATCACGGTTAGCGGAGCCGATGGGAAGCCCGTGGATGGAGTTCAGGTTTCGGCGGTCTTCTTTATGCCGGCGATGCCGGAGATGGGAATGGCCGCGGAGCGCGCCGCTGCTGCGCTGAATGCGAAGGGGCAGGGGAGCTATGAGGGACCGCTTGAGCTTCCGTCGGGAGGGACTTTTCAGGTCACCGTAACTGTTCAGCGCGCCGGCGCAACCATTGCAACGAAGAAGCTGACCGTTGCGGCCACGGGAGGGATGTGATGATCTCGCGGACGATTGCATGGTGCGCGCGCAATCCATTCCTGGTGTTTACCGGCGCGATTCTGCTGACGTTTGCGGGCGCGTGGTCTTTGGGGCGAGTGCCCCTCGACGCGCTGCCGGATATCAGCGATGTGCAGGTTGTGGTTCACACCAATTGGCCGGCTGAGCCGCCCGATGTTGTTGAAGACCAGGTGACGTACCCGATTGTGACGGCGCTGTTGTCGGCGCCGCACGTGAAGAGCGTGCGTGCTCAGACGATGTTTGGTGATTCCTGCGTGTTTGTAGTCTTCGATGACAGCACCGATCTTTATTGGGCGAGGTCGCGTGTCTCGGAGTATCTGCAACAGCTTGCAGGCAGGCTGCCGACGGGAGTGAATCCGGTGATTGGCCCGGACGCAACCGGCGCCGGATGGGTATATGAGTATGCGATCGTCGATCGGTCGCATACGCACAGCCTTGCGGACCTGCGCTCGCTTCAGGACTGGTTTCTGCGCTATCAGCTTGAGACGGTGCCCGGAGTGGCGGAGGTGGCGAGCATCGGCGGCTTCGTGCGGCAGTACCAGGTGAATCTCGATCCGCAGAAACTGTTTGTGTATGGCATTTCGGCGTCGACGGTGATCGATCGCGTACGGCAAAGCACGAATGAGGTTGGTGGTGACGTGCTTGAGTCGGGTGGCGCGGAGTACATGATTCGCGGGTTGGGGTATTTGCGGAATGTGGCTGATCTCGAGAGTGTTCCTGTCGCGAGCAAGAACGGCACGCCTGTGCTGGTGCGGGATCTGGGTACGGTGACGCTTGGGCCCGACGTGCGCCGTGGCGCGGCAGACTGGCAGGGCGAGGGCGAGACCGTCGGCGGCATCGTGGTGATGCGCTATGGAACGAATGCGCTGAATGTTATCGAAGGCGTGAAGGCGAAGCTCAAGGAGATCGGGCCGTCTCTGCCGGCAGGCGTCGAGATTGTGACGGGCTACGACCGCTCGTGGCTTATCAATCAGTCGATTCACACGCTGAAGCGCGACCTCATTATCGAGGCCATCATCGTCAGCTTCGTGAGTATCTTCTTTCTCTTCCACTTTCGTTCGGCGCTGGTTCCGATCATTACGTTGCCGATCGCTGTCCTGGCTGCGTTCATCCCCATGTACTACCTGCAGGTGAGCTCGAACATCATGTCGCTTGGAGGGCTGGCGCTGGCCATCGGCGTGCTCATCGACGCGGCTATCGTGATGGTCGAGAATGGCTACCGGCATCTCGCCGAGCGCGACGGAGCAGAGCGGATTCGTGGTGAGGAGCGGCGGGGGATCCTGGTTGGTGCGGCGCAGCAAGTAGGGCCGGCTTTGTTCTATTCGCTCATCATTATTGTTGTGTCATTCCTGCCGGTGTTTCTGCTTGAGGCGCAGGAAGGGCGCATGTTCCGGCCGCTGGCATGGACCAAGACGCTGGCGCTGATCTTCTCGTCACTGCTTTCGATCACGCTGGTGCCTGCGCTGATGCCGTTCTTCCTGCGTGGCAGGTTGCTGCCGGAGGCGAAGAATCCTGCTGCGCGCGTGAGCCAGGCGATCTATCTGCCAGTGCTGCGCTGGTGCCTGCGCCACTGGAAGATCGCGGTGGTGATCAACCTGCTATTCCTTGGTGCGACGGTTCCGATCTGGTTCAAGCTTGGCAGCCAATTCATGCCGGCGTTGTATGAGGGATCGTCGCTATACATGCCTAGTTCTCTGCCGGGGATTTCGATCACGCAGGCTGTTTCGCTCATGCAGCAGCAGGATCGGATCATACGGTCGTTTCCTGAGGTTTCGACGGTGTTCGGAACGGTGGGCCGATCCGATAGCCCGACTGACAACGCTCCGCTCGATATGTATGACACGACGATCATGCTGAAGCCGCGCGAGCAGTGGCGCGCGGGCATGACTTACGAGAAACTGATTCGCGACATGGATGAGAAGCTGCAGTTTCCGGGGCTCACGAATACGTGGACGATGCCGGTGGAGAATCGGCTGGACATGGAACTGACCGGGATCAAGACGGCGATTGGCATCAAGATCCAGGGGCCGGATGTGGCGCGGATACAGGATCTCGGCGCACAGATGCAGCAAGTTCTTTCCGCAATGCCGGAAGCGCGCTCAGTGTATGCCGAGCGTGTGTCGCAGGGGTTCTATCTAAATGTGGACGTGAACCGGCCCGCGGCGGCGCGCTATGGACTGACAGTTGGCGATGTGCAGCGCGTTGTGTCGTCGGAGATCGGGGGAATGAATATTGCGGAGAACATCGAGGGGCGGCAGCGGTTTCCTATCGCAGTGCGCTATCTGCACGATTTCCGCAGCAGCTCGGATAGCCTGTCGCAGGCGTTGATTCCGACGCCGATGGGTGAGCAGATTCCAGTGAGCGAAGTCGCGCGAGTTTACTACTCGCGAGGACCGGCGATGATTCGCGATGAGGATGGCTCGCTTACCGGGTACGTCTATCTCAACCTGAAGACAAGCGACTACGGCGGATTTGTCAATCGCGCGAATGCGCTCATGCGTCAGAAGATCGCGTTGCCCGCGGGATATACGTGGCGCTGGGCGGGAGAGTACGAGTTCGAGATGCGTGCGAAGGAGCGGCTCCTGATCATTCTGCCGATCGTGTTCTTCGTTATCTTCCTTCTGCTGTACCTCGTCTTCAAGTCCGTTGCTGAGGCTGCGGTTCTGATCTTCCCGACGTTCTACGCGATGTCAGGCGGGCTGTTGCTGCAGTGGTTTCTGGGTTACAACTTCAGCGTGGCGGTTTGGGTGGGTTACATCGCATTGTTTGGGATTGCGGTGGAAACCGGTGTGGTGATGGTTGTTTATCTGCATGAAGCGTTGGAGGAGCGGCTGCAGCAGAACACGCCGCTGACGGAGGCTGATCTTGTGCAGGCGACGATTGCGGGGGCTGTGCAGCGTCTGCGTCCAAAGCTCATGACGGTGACGGCGGTGATACTCAGCCTGGCCCCGATTCTCTGGGAGTCGGGGATCGGATCGGATGTGATGAAGCCGATTGCCGCGCCGATCCTGGGCGGGATGATCACTTCAACGATTCACGTTCTGATTCTGGTGCCGGTGTTCTTTCTGCTGATGAAGAGACGGGATCTGCGGGCGGGAAGGCTCCAGGGAAAGGCTCATGCCACGGTTGTGCACTCGTGAAGGTGGAGCGGTTCTCAACGCAAAAAAATGGGCGCTCTCTGAGAGAGCGCCTTCCCTGAATCGGACGCAAATTTAGAAGGACAGCCGCGCGCTCAACTGTATTTCGCGGCCGGGAGTGGATGCCTCGGTGATGCTACCGAAACTCGCTGTGTTGACGAAGCGGTTGGGCGTGCCGAGGTTGGTGTGGTTGAAGAGGTTGAAGAACTCGGCGCGGCCTTCGAAGCGCGCCTTTTCAGCGATGGAGAATTCGCGGACCACGCCGAAGTCCGTGGTTGTGGTGCCGGGTCCATAGACCGTGTTACGGCCGACGTTGCCGTAGGTGTAGGCAGGCGGCGTGGCGAACGCTGCGGGGTTGAACCAGGTGGTTGAGTTCTTTGTTCCACTCGTGAAGATGGGTTTGCCGGTGTAGTTGGCGCGGATTGGGTTCTCGCCGACGACCGTGCCGGCATTGGCGGTGTCGCCGAAGACGGAGATGGTGAGGGGGAAGCCCGTCTGTACCTGGTAGACGATGGAGGTGCGCCAGTCTTTTGTGAGTGCGTGCGTGAAGTTATTGCGGTTCCACGCATGCGGGCTGTAGACAGCGCTGATAGCGCCGCGATGGCGCACGTCGCAGCCAGGCCCCTTCTCGGCCTGCAGGTCGTCGTTGTTTTGCGGAATGGCGGACTCGAACATGGGCGAGCGGAAGTCAGGTGCGTTAGTGAGCGCCTTGGCCCACGTGTAGTTGGCGAGGAAGCTCAGACCGTTGGAGTAACGACGGCGGACATTGACGTAGCCGGCGTCATACCAGCTCTGCGCGGTGTTTTCGAGCAGGTTGACCGTGCTAACCGGAACGTGTCCGTCGAACGTTGGAGATAGTTTTACCGTAGGCGGGAAGGTGGAGTTGGGCACAAAGCTGAACCCTGGCCCATTGTTGACATAGTAGTGACGGCGCGGTTGGATGAGACCGGGGCCCGGCTCCGCGTTGTTGATCAGATGCGAGCGCTGTAGGTGGAATCCGCCGGACCCCAGGTAACCGAGTTCAAGAGTCGTTTCTTTCCCGAGCTGCTTTTCAACCGAGGCGCTCCACTGCTGGATGTATTGAGCCGGGGCGTGAAGCTGCATGCCGGTGAAGCTCACGACGGACTTGCCAAGCACGGGGTCGGGGAAGTCAAGGGGGGTTGGAACGCCGACGATGCTCGGAATGAAGGGATCGCTTTGCGAGGTCAATGGGAACACATAAGGAACATTGTGGCGCTGGTTGCACCATGTGTTCATGTCGACCGGTGTGTAGAAGATGCCGTAGGCGACGTGAGCGACCAAGCCCACAGATGGGAAGTTTTGCGCTAGACCCAGGCGCGGCGCGAAGTTGGTGCGGGGCGCGTACATCAGGCCCTTCGGGTAGCCATTCTGGCCGCCGATGAAAATATGCGGGTCGGGGCCGGAGAGGTCGAGGTTTGAATTGGTGTATTCGATATCAACAAGTGGAGCCATGTACTCGTAGCGCAGGCCGTAGGTCAGAGTTGTGGTCGAGCTGAGCCGCCACGAATCCTGGCCGTAGCCGTTCGCGTACCACTGGCGCAGGTCCATCTGGGGAACCCCGGCCTGGCCCTGGCGCGCCGCAGGCAAGCCGAGCAGGAAGCTGGCAAGCGATGCACCGGTCTTGCCGTCGTTGAGGGCGTACTTCGTGGTGAATCCGTTGGTGAACTGATAGAACCCGCGGTTCTGGAAGAATCCCCACATGGGCCAAATGAATTTTTGATACGCGCCACCGAATTTGAGTGAGTGGCGGCCAAGCTGCCAGCTCAGCGAATCGCGGCCTTCAACGACCGTGTCCCAGGCGTGCATGGGAGTGGCGCTGAACTGATCGCCCATGGGAGAGAATCCCTGCACGGTGAAGTAAGGAGCACCCCACGCGCCGGGTCCGCCGAAGCCGGTGCCGTGAAGGCCGAGCTCGGTGACGATGTCATTCTTGTAGGCGCTTTCAGTGCTGTGCATCATGACGAGGCGCGAGATGGCGCCCGAGAAGGTGTTGACCATGTGCGAGTTGAAGACATGGGTCCAGGCGAGGATGCCGTTCTGCGCCAGATCATCGTGGTAGAAGCCGAATCCGGGCAGTCCGACGGGGTGGAACCCGTACTCACCCCCGGCGGAGTAGCGGAAGTAAGCCGAGTCGTTGTTGCCAAAGTTGTGGTCAACGCGGATGGTGCCCTGATCGGTGTTCATGCGCTGCTTGCGCAGGTCGAGATAATTGTTCGCGTCGTTGCCGGCGCCAATAACGGTGGGCTGGCCCATCATGGTCATGCTGCCCATGTCCATTGTGTTGGGACGCGGCGTGTACTTCTGCAGCATGATGGAAGGCGCCTGCTGCAGGCGGTCCGGGGGAATGACGTTCAGCACGCCCCTGTACTGGAACTGATCGCGAATGACCTTCGGATTTGACTTGCTGGCCGGCAGCCCCGGATTGAAGTCAGGATTGTCACGCGTGGTATTGGGATCGTAGATGTCCACACCGCTCTGGCTGAAGTCGCCGCCCACTTCTTCTTCCGTGGGGACTGTGTCGACCATCGCCATGGTTTCGACGTGGCGGAGGCCTTCGTAGTTGACGAAGATGAAGGTCTTACCCAGGTGAGGAAGAGGTCCACCGATGCTGCCGCCGAAGTTGTTCTGGACGAGGAAATTGTTGCCCATGGAGTTGAACGTAGACGCGTCCATTGCGCCATTGCGCAGGAACTCGTAAGCGGTGCCATGCCAAGTGCCGGTTCCGGAGCGAGTAACGATGTTGATCTGGCCGCCGCCTGCGCCACCCATCTCGGCCGAGTAGCTGCCGGTCTGTACCTGGAACTCCTGCACGGCGTCGGGCGACGCGCTGATGTTCTGGGTGTTGAAGGTGGGGTCTGTGTTGGTTGCGCCGTCGAGCAGGAAGTAGTTGGCGTTGGGGCGCGAGCCGCCGATGGAGACGGCGGAGCGCTGGCCGGGGCGCCAGTAGAGCGGATTCATGTCGCCCGTGCCAGCGCCGTGGCTGATGTGTGCGCCGGGTACGGTGAGCACGAGGTCGATCATCATGCGGCCGTTCAGGGGCAGGGAATCGACGGAGCGCTGGTCGACAGTAGCGCCGACGCTGGAATCCTGTGTCTTGAGCAACTCGCCCTGCGACGCCTGGACGGTCACGGTCTGGCTTTCGCCACCGAGGCCAAGACGCACGTCGATTGTGGCCTGCTGTCCGACTTCAAGATCGATGGTCTGCTCTGTTTGACGGAAGCCTGTTGCATCCACAGAAACCTGATAGGAGCCAGGCAGCAGGCCGGCGATTTCATACAGGCCACTGGCGTTTGACGTGACCTCACGCTGGGCGCCCGTATCTTTCGCAGTGATGTGGATGTGCGCGTTGGGAACGACGTGGCTCTGGGGATCGAGGACGGAACCGCGGATCAGAGCGAGGTTACTCTGCGCGGCGCCGAGGGGCGCCATGGCCGCGAGGCACACGATGAGGAAGAACAGCTTGCGCATCTGGATTCTCCGAAAAAGGGTTGTAGCCGCCTGCGTGGACGGCGCCCGTGTATTGCTGTGCCCATTTTTGTGAGCTTGTGCTTTTGACTTAGGGGTATGCGAAAAGCCTACTTTGAAATGAGTTTCAAGCCTGAAATGTATGACGGTCATCCTCCCGGCGATGGGGGGAGAGGTCATACTTTCGATGGATTTGTGGTGGGCTGCTTTCTTGAAGGGCCATGCGATTCAGAGAAATACAGCCAACTCTCCAACTCTTTCGGCAATCCAAGCTCGGGTGCGGCCACCGGTCTCTTAGAGGGCGGCAAGCTTAGTGCGAGGTGAAGATGGCGGGTTCCGGCGCGATTCCAACGAGGCCGTTTGGGAAGACCGGCGTAAAGGTGTCAGCGCTGGGGCTGGGCGGTCATCACCTGGGCGCCGCTAAAGACGAACAGACGGCGGTTGAAATTGTCCATCGTGCGCTGGATGGCGGAATCACGTTCTTCGATTGCTGCTGGGAATACAACCGCGGCAAGTCGGAGGGTTGGCTCGGCAAGGGGCTGAAGGGCGCGCGAGACAAGGCTTTCCTGATGACCAAGGTCTGCACGCACGGGCGCGACGCCAGCCTGGCCATGCAGATGCTGGAGCAGAGCCTTCGCCGGCTGCAAACCGATCATCTTGATCTATGGCAGATTCACGGCGTGAGTTTTCCGAACGACCCCGATTTATTCATTCGCCCCGGCGGAGCGGCGGAGGCTCTTGAGAAGGCGAAGAAGGATGGCAAGGTTCGCTTTACCGGATTTACCGGCCACAAGGATCCCGATATTCACCTGGCGATGCTCAAGACGGGATTTGCCTTCGATGCCGTGCAGATGCCGCTGAATCCTTTCGACGCGAACTTCCACAGTTTCGAGCAGAAAGTGCTTCCTGTGCTGAACCAGCGCGGCATTGCTCCGATCGGGATGAAGCCGATTGGAGGGCACGGCGAGCCCGTGCAGAAGGGCGTGTTTACCGCGCAGGAGCTGCTGGGTTACGCGATGTCGCTGCCGGTTGCGGTGACGCTCTCTGGAGTTTCAGAGCCGGAGATCTTGGAGCAAAATCTCAAGGTGGCGCAAGGATTCACGCCGCTCAGTCAAGAAGAAATGCAGAAGCTGCGTGAGCGCGCGAAACCCTATGCAGGTGATGGGCAGTTCGAGCTTTACAAGGTGTCGATCAAATTCGATAACCCGGAAGCGCGCATCGCTCATGAGTTCCCATTGGATCCGAAGCAGGTGGAAGTGCAGCAGATGATCCACTCTACGCAGAACACTGGCCGGCCCTATCCGCAGGTGACGGATTCACCGGGGGCCTGAGCTCTTTGATCTGCTTCTATCTCATTTTGTGGAGCTCGCGCGATGCCGATAAGAACTAATTCAGACATTCGTACGCAGTGCAAAGATCAAGCGGTTTCGCAATCGGAGCTATCGCGCCGCAGGTTTCTGCAGGGGGCGGCGATGGCCGGCGCCTCTACTGTTATTACCGCTTCGGCTGCAGCCGGTTCGGAAGGACAATCGGGCTCTGCCACAGCGCACGCTCATGATCCTGCGGGCTCTGCCAATCCCATTATTCCGAACTTCAGTGGCCGTTATGGAGAAGATGCTGTGCCCGAGTTTCAATCGCCGAAGCGCCCGATGGGTAAGACGGGCCTGCAGGTTTCGATCCTAGGGGTGGGCGGCTATCACCTCGGCACCGCGTCCGGGCAGAGCGAAGTGAACAACATGGTTGCGAAGGCTCTCGATCGTGGCATCAACTTCTTTGACAACGCGTGGGAGTATCACAAGGGCATGAGCGAAGAGCGCCTTGGCACTGCTCTCAAGGGAAAGCGCGACCAGGCGATCGTGATGACGAAGCTGTGCACGCACGGACGCAAGAAGGACGTCGCGATGAAGCAGCTGGAGGAGTCACTCACGCGACTGCAGACTGACCATCTGGACGTGTGGCAAATCCACGAAGTGGTCTACTACAACGACCCGGAGCGCGCGTACGATCACGATGGAGCGGTTGAAGCGCTGGCCGCCGCGAAGCAGCAGGGCAAAGTGCGCTTCGTGGGATTCACCGGACACAAGGATCCTTCCATTCACCTGGACATGATTCATCGGGGCTTTCCCTTTGACGCGGTGCAGATGCCGATCAATGCGTTCGATCCTTCGTTTCGATCGTTCGAGCGCGAGGTGGTTCCTGTGGCGGTGCAGAAAGGGATGGCGGTGTTCTCGATGAAGAGTATGGGAGGTTCGGGCGAGGCCATCGTGCATGGAGCGCTCACGCCGAGCGAAGCTCTGTCGTATGCGATGAGCATTCCTGGAGTCTCCACCACGATCTCCGGTATGGACTCGATGGAAGTGCTCGACCAGAATCTGCGCATTCTGCATGACTTCAAGCCGTTGGCGACGGAGCAGTTGAATGCTCTGCGCGAGCATGGACGCCGTTTCAATGACGGGCGTTATGAGTTATATAAGAGCACGGTGAAGTATGACGGCGAACTGGGACGTGAACAGCACAACTTTCCCACGTCCGCCGAATTGCCTGCCTGAGAGGATGCGATGCACGTATGCCCGATCTTAAGAACAGTGCGGCTAAGTATGTTCCTGATTCGCGCGATTTGTCTGTGCTGACCGACGCGGTGCAGGAGTGTCGCGGGTGCGATCTTTATCGCAACGCTACGCAGGCGGTGTTTGGGATGCGAGATGCCGGGCCTGGCGATGTGGCCGGCGTCGAATTGATGATGGTGGGCGAGCAGCCCGGCGACCAGGAAGACAAGCAAGGCCGTCCGTTCGTGGGACCAGCAGGCAAGCTGCTGGATGAGTGTCTTGAGGAAGCGGGCATCGATCGCTCGCAGGTCTACGTGACCAACGCGGTGAAGCACTTCAAATGGGAGCCGCGAGGCAAAATCCGCCTACATAAGAAGCCTGGCGTGCGCGAGATTCGTGCGTGCAATCCTTGGTTGCAGGCGGAGATTCAGGCCGTAGAGCCGAGATTGATCGTATGTCTCGGTTCGAGCGCGGCACAGGCGCTGCTGGGCGCGCAATTCCGCGTCACGCAATCGAGAGGAGTGCTGCAGCACGCTGCGGGGCTGCCACCGCTTCTCGCGACGATTCATCCCTCTGCGATTCTGCGCGCCAGGACTCACGAAGACCGCGAGCGCGAGCGGCGCGCATTCATCGAAGATCTCCGCCAGGCCGAATCCATTCTGCGCCGCGTCCGCTGAAATCCGTACTCAGACTTCAGTGCGCTGCGGTTTGCGCCGATGGAGTTGCGAGTGAGGAGACCTGTCCTTCGATGACGGTGGCTACCTGGTTCCAAACCCGGGCATCGTTTTCAATTTCGTGGTGAGGCTTGTTGAACGTTCGTGGGAAGAAGGGGTAATTGCGACAGTCGATGTGCTGGCCATCGTACTTCATATGGAAGTTTCCAATGATCCGGGTGCGATCCGGGTCTTCGGCGGTGATTTCCGATCGACCGTGCAGCAGGCCCTCCGACTGAAAGAGATTGATGGCTGCATGAACATTTGGTGGTACGACGGTCGGGTGTTGGCCGGGTTTGCGCACGATGTCAATCTGGATGGTGAGCAGAACGGGGATGCCAATTTGATTGAGGTCTTGCGCAAACGCCACCGCTTCTGACGCTCCCCAGCTGTGGCCGTAAATGATGATCCTTGCGTGGCTCTTCTCATCGGCTGCAAGAAGTCCGTCATGATCGAGATCGAGTGCCTGCAGGACCGTCGCCATCGCTTGTCTGCTGTTGCGATTTGAGAAGGCCGCAACCTCGAGCGCGGACGGGTAGCGTTCTCGCAGGAAGTAACTGAACCAGACTTCCGGGTGTTTGGACTCGCGAGCCTCGACGAACCCTCCCAGAAAGCCAATGACGATCAATCCACGTGCTGATGCAGGTGTTTGCTCCTCTATCGGCTTGTCGCAGACCAGACGGAGCGCTTCTCTTACCTGGGGGTTCAATTTTGTGTTTCCGCAGACGGAGGCCGCAGGATGGCGGTATGACGGGAAGTTTGAGAGGATGGGCAGATCTGCGTTCGTTGTGAGCGGGAATCCGGCTAGTGGAGGTTCGTTGGTTTCCTTTCCATCGACCGCCGGCGGCATGGGCTCTGCATCTGCCGTGCGTCGGACACCGAGCGCTCCGCCGCCTTTAACCCGCGTGGAGCTGTGCAGAGCGTCCGAGGCGGCATGATAGGGAGGCGCGCTCTGAGCCAAAGCGCCCATAGGCCACATGTGAATGACCGCGAGCGCCGAGAGCCATCTTGTCACGAGAGCGATTTGACTCTTTCGTTTCACGGCCTGTCAGACTTCTTTCCGGGCAAACAGGAGTTGCACTAAACCAAATGCGAGCTGCCACGGGATAGCGTGACATCCCTTGAAGACCTCTGATGCTCTCCGAAGTGATTGGATGCGGGGCGAGGCACGGTTTGGATGTCATTTTTAATGGGGGAAGAACGGAATGGATGATTGTTCGGTGCGAGATGCAAGAATCACCAGATGCTGTGAGCTCGCGCGGCGTTTGAAGCTGCAATCAGGAGAGTGAGGGATTTGATGCGTTTTCTTGCAGACCTGGCCTTGTTCGTCGAAGTTGCTAATACGCGCAATTTCGGCCGCGCGGCGACAGCTCTCGGGATGCCTGCCTCAACTCTCTCGCGGCGCATCAGCGTGCTGGAGCGCGAATTGGGCGTTCAGCTGATCCACCGCTCTTCCCGGGTCTTCACGTTAACGGACGCGGGTCAGTCCTGCTATGAGCAGGCCAAATCTCTGGTCGCGGAAGCGAAGCGCATTCAGGAAGGCGTGGCCGGGAGTGCATCCCAAGCCTCAGGACATATTCGCGTAGGCGTGCCATTTGATCTGGCACAGACGATTTTTGTCCCGCTCTTCTCGCGCTACATACGGGCAAACCCGCAATTTTCGGTGGAGGTCTTCTCTATCAGCGGTCATCCGAATCTGCTGACGGAGAGTCTGGACCTGGCGATATGGGTGGGGCATCAATTGCGCCTGCCGGACTCTTCCTTCTGGTCTCGCCGCATCGGCACCTTTGCGCGCCGCCTCTTCGCGTCAAAGGAATACCTGGCGAGACACAAGAAGATCCAGGAACCACAGCAATTGACCGAGCACTCGTGTCTGTGCTTCATGCACGGAGAAGCGCTCAGCCAGTGGGATCTGTACCGCGGACGCGAGCACAAGTCCGTGAAGGTGGGGGGAGCGGCATCCGCGAACTCTGTTGGCATGCTCGCGAGATTCGCTAAAGAAGGAATGGGCATAGTGCTGGCCTCGGACTTTCTTGCTTCTCATCCGGGATTCGGCGATGGCCTCGTCAGAGTGCTCGGTGATTGGGAAGCTACGCCCGCACATCTGTTTGCGGTTACGCCTTCAGAGCTGCAGCCCGAGCGCGTGCGCAAGCTCGTCTCCTTCATGAATGAGAACTTCGAGCAGGCACTGCTCGAGGTGACCTCGCATCGCAAGTAGTCGGTCGTTATCCGAAATCGGGACGCCCTAGTTGGCCAGCGACTCACGATCTTCTATTCCAAAATCGGAATATTGCTTTCCATGAAAGGTTGATTCGCGCCCACAGAGCACCGCGTCTCTTGTATCGTGCCGGCCGCGTTATGGCGGCACGAAGGAGAGAGACCAAAATGAAGATTCTTGTTACAGGTGCGACCGGAAATGTGGGCAGAGAGGTTGTGAAGAACCTGCTCAACCGTGGTGTTGAGGTGCGGGCGTTGGCACGCAAGCCGGAGTCCGTCAGCTTCCCCGCTGGGGTAGAGGTGGTCCAGGGCGATCTGACCGATCCGGAGTCGGTCCGCGCAGCCGTCAATGGTGTCGATAAGCTCTTCCTCTTGAACGCTGTTGTGGCCGATGAACTCACGCAGGCGCTGATCACCTATGGGATTGCGAAGCGCGAGGGGATCAAGCATGTAACGTATGTGTCGGTCTACAAGGCTGACCATTTCCGCGACGTACCGCACTTCGCGTCGAAGGTCGCGGTCGAGAATGCGCTGCATGAGTTCGGTGTGCCTTACACGGTTCTCCGTCCCGGATATTTCTTCCAGAACGATCTCACGCTCAAGCCGTTACTCGAGCAGATGGGGATCTACCCCATGCCGATTGGAACCGCCGGCATATCTGCCATCGATTCGCGCGATATCGCGGAAGCCGCGGCGATCACGCTCACGAAACAGGGCCATGAAGGGCAGACCTACGATCTCGTGAGTTCGTCGCAGATTACGGGACCTGGCAATGCGGCGCTCTGGAGCAAGGCGCTGGGCAAAGACATCTTCTATACGGGGCACGACTTCGATGCGTGGGAAAAGCAGATGAGCGGGCAACTGCCGGGCTGGATGGCCTATGACATGCGAACCATGCTGGAGGGCTATGTCGAACGCGGATTCGCTTCCACGGAAGCCGATGTAGCCCGCGTGACCAAACTGCTGGGTCACGCGCCACGCACATATGAGGCGTTTGTGCAGGAAGCTGCCGCTGCATGGGCAAACAAAGAGCAGCGCTAATCAACGAGCTTAGGAACCAGAAGGAGAAAGCTATGAAAGCACTACGCATTAGCGACTACGGCGCGCCACTCCACATCGATGAAGTGCCAGTCCCTTCGCCCGCTCCGGGGCAGGTGCTCGTCGAGAACCACTTCACCAGCATGAATGGCGTCGACCCCGGGCGCGGCATGGGGTATCTGCGCCACGTTTTTCAACTGCAGTTTCCGTGGACGCCTGGCGGCGATGTATCGGGCCGCGTGGCGGCTGTTGGCGAAGGCGTCACGGATTTTAAAGTGGGCGACGAAGTGTTCGGCTATACAAGAGACGCGGGTGCCTACGCCGAGTTTGTGGTGATCAACGCCGCGAATCTGGCGCAGAGACCCGCTTCCATCTCCGCTGAGGCCGGCGCGGCGATTGCACTTGTGAGTCAGACGGCGACGCAGATGCTCGAGCTTTCGAAGATCAAGACTGGACAGAGGCTGCTGATCATGGGTGCCTCCGGCGGTGTTGGATCGCTGGCAGTGCAACTGGCGCGAAACGCCGGTGTCCACGTGATCGCAACGGCGCGGCGGAGCAAAGCCGATGCTCTCGAGCAACTGGGAGCGGAGCAGGTTGTCGACCTATCGAAGCAGCGACTGGAGGACGTCCCACAGGTCGATGCCGTGCTGAACCTGATCGGCCAGGACACAGTGGTGCCTTCCTATGAGCGTGTGAAGAAGGGCGGAGTCGCCGTGACCGCCAATCGGCCGGCGATCGCCGAAGAGGCTGCCCGCCTCGGGATCGAGGCACGATTTGTCGAGACCAACGTCACCACAGAAGGATTGAATGCGTTTGCGGCTCTGGTCACGACCGGTAAGATCGAGCCTCAGATCGCTGCGGTGACTACCCTCTGGTCACCTGGCACACTGTGGGCCGAACACGAAACCGAGAAGATCGGAAAGATTGTGTTCTCCGTACGCGCCTGAGTATCGTGCTCGGGAAGAAGCTGGTACGCGAGTGAGTTCACGGTGCGTACATCATTCGTAGCTCAACGCATCGAGCCAGGGGTTGTCCTGGCCAGGCATGCGGCGTGCCCGCCTTTAGGCTCCGCGGACATGGCCGCGGCCGCTGCTTTTGACGGCGTACATGCGGCTATCGGCGGCGCCGATGACGGTGTGGATGGCGGTGCCGTCACTGGGAGCGGTGGAGACGCCGATGCTGGCGCTGACTTGCAGCTTGAGGCCGGTCTTCATCTCGAATTTGGTCGCCATTAGCCGGCTCAGCAGGGAGCGCGCCTGGGCGAGGGCGTCGAATGCGCCCGTGTCGGGCATGAGGATGACGAACTCGTCGCCGCCGTAGCGGAAGCAGACGTCTTTGGGGCGGCTGAGCTGTTGCAGGCGTTCGCCGGCTTTGGAGAGCAGTTCGCTGCCGATGAGATGGCCGTGCACATCGTTCACGTTCTTGAAGCGGTCGATGTCAAGGAACGCCAAGCTGAGGGGAAGGCGAGTACGAGCGCTTCGGTCGAGCTCGCGTGCGAGCACGTCGTAGAGATGCCGGACGTTGTAGAGGCCGGTGGTGTCGTCGGTGATGGTGAGCTGCTGGATGCGGGCGACGTCGTTGGCATTCTCAATGGCGATTGCCGCATGGTCGGCCAGGATGTGGAGGAAGGCGATGGTGTAGTCGTTAAGCTGGCCGGCGGGTGGGTTAAGGATTTCGATGACGCCGAGGGTGCCTGTGCGGCCGCGCAGCGGCAGAGCGATGACCGAGCGGACCTTGCGGAGCTTTGGCGGGTTGGGTGATTCGAGCCTAGGATCGTTGACCGTTTCAGGCACGATGAGCGTTTCGCCGTGCTGGGCCACCCAGCCTGCGACGCCTTCGCCCACCTTGACGCGCAGGTCGCGCAGGGCAGTCTCTTCTCCACCCGCGGCAATAGCGTAGTAGAGCTCTTGCTTCTGCTCGTCGAGCATGAGCAGAGTCCAAAGCTCGGCGTCGATCATGCGCTCCATATAGTCGAGTATGGTGCGCAGGATCGTATCCAGATCGAAGCTAGATGTGAGAGAACGCGCCAGTCGATGGAAGACCAGCAGGTCATCCAGAGGGATGCGGGTTTCCGTATCTTGGGCCATCAGGACGTCAGATCTAGGGGAGGAATGGGATTCATTCTGCCACATCTGCCCGTGCTGTGTGCCGGGCTATGTTGAAGGATAAAGGAATCGGGAGCAAGGGGATACAGGGAAATGTGAAAGGGCGTTCGAGAGTTTGGAAAAGTTAGCCGCCGATGTGAACCATCGATCGCGAAGGCTTGAGAAAGCCGGGCTCGCCGATGTGATGGCGGGCCTCCTTAGCATCGACCGTGCGCGTGATGAAGCTGCGCAGTTCCGCGTCGCCTGCTCCTGAGCGCGCCAGGTCATACAGGTCGTGCTCGGATTGCGAGAAGAGGCAGGTGCGGATCTTCCCGTCGGAGGTGAGGCGGACGCGGCTGCATGCCCCGCAGAAGGCCTGCGTGACGGGCGCGATGATGCCGATTTCGCCGCGACCGTCAGAGAAGGTGTAGCGGCGGGCAGTCTCGCTGGCCTCATTGGGAGGCAGCTCGACCAATGGCAGGACACGGTGAATGCGGTCGACGATCTCGCGCAGAGGAACAATGATCTCAGGAGACCACAGGCGGTCCTCTTCGAGCGGCATGAACTCGATGAAGCGGACGATGACGTCTTCGCGCCGGGCAAACTCGGCGAAAGCTTCGACCTGGTCGTCGTTGAACCCGCGGAGCAGAACGCAGTTGACCTTGACGGGATCGAGTCCTGCGTCCTTGGCGGCGCGGAGTCCGCGAAGGACGGCCTGAAAGCTGCCCGGGACGCGCGTGATGCGCTCAAAGACCGGTTCATCGACGGCGTCCATGCTGACGGTAACGCGATGCAGGCCGGCGTCTTTCAGGGGCTGGGCGAGCGAGTCGAGAAGGTGGCCGTTGGTGGTAAGTGCCAGGCTGAGCGGGTCGCCGTAGATGGTGCGCATTTGGGCGAGCTCGCGGACAAGCTCGAGCAGGCCGCGCCGCAGCAATGGTTCGCCGCCGGTGAGCCGGACCTTGGTGATGCCGAGCGAGACGAAGAGGCTGATGAGACGGAGGTACTCCTCGATCTTGAGCTCGGCGAACTGGGCCCCCACCTGGCCGGTGCGGCAGTAGACGCACTTGTAGTTGCAGCGGTCAGTGATGGAGACGCGGAGATCGTGGATGACTCGCCCGTGGCTGTCGGTGAGCCTTGAGGTGGTGATTTCCGCCGGGGAAGTGGAAAGGGTGCCCATGGACATTATCAGGCTATACCGAATGGGCGATTGGGGTCACTTGCAGACCGGTATTAGGAAGGACAACCTTGCCGGAAAAGGGAGTCCAACCGGCTGCCCGTAACGTGCTGGGGCGGCTCGGTTGGATGGCAAAAGGGAAGGGGTAGAGGAACTTAGTCGAGGCGGGGGGTGCCGCTGCGGAGGGCCAAGCCGGTGATGCCAAAGCCCGCAATAAGGACGCAGGCGAGGGCGAAGTAGTAGGCCATGGGGTGCTTCCAGCCAGGCGAGTAGGCCAGATCCTGGCCGACCCACAGGAGCAGCACTGTGGCGATGGTGGCGAACTGGCCGGCGATGACGAGGAACGTGTGTCCGAGCTCGCGGCGCTTGTCGAGGGCCTCCACCTGATCGGGAGTCAGGTTGCGCTCTTCCGGGGGAAGCAGGGAATTCGGCATGATTTCGTTCTCCTTGCGAGCCGCTCAGGACCTCTGAAGTTGCAGGGAACCGGCCGGGGATCGGCGGGTTGGGTGGCAGCCGCTTACATTTCCGATTCAATCATATGCGGGCGGAGGTGCGCCAGTGAGTTATCCACTATCCGGTGAGGGGGCGGCCGATGTCGGACGCGGTTGCGTATTCTGGTTGTATGTTGCTGATTGTTGGAACGATACGGCTGTCGCCGGGCACGCTTGCGGATGCGCGTCCAGCCATGAAGAGGATGGTTGAAGGTAGCCGGGCGGAGGACGGGTGCGAGGAATACTCGTATGCGGAGGATGTGCTGGATGCCGGGCTGATTCATGTGAAAGAGCTGTGGAGAGATCGGGAAGCGCTGGATCGGCACTTTGTGTCCGCCCACCTGATGCAGTGGCGTGCCGCGTGGGCAGAGCTGGGTATTTGGGACCGCGAGCTTCGTGCCTACGAGGTTGATGAGCCGCGTGCGATCTGAATTGGCCGGCGGTCAGTCCTGGAGGAAAGCGAGGGACTGGAGGCTGGTGATCTCGAAGGGCTTGCGGCAGCGTATATTGGCGCAGCCGAGCTTATCGTCGCGGCGCACCATGTAGGACTGAGCTTTGGCAAACTTGGCGCGGTCCCGTTCGTCGGCATGGCGCGGCAGTTGAGGGCGCTTGCGGCGAACGACCCAGGTGACCTTGTACTCCCCGCTTTGGCCGCACTTAGGGCAGGTGAGGGTGTGGGTGCGCTGCTCCGTTGTTTCGGTAAAGAAATCGCGCTCTTCCATGGTCCCGTACTCTCCAGCGAACCGCCGGCGGGATTTTCCCGCGCGTCGAGTTCTATTCCATACTCGACCTTGCGGTTAGGAATGGCAAGATAGGAAGACCAGTGGCGAAGAAGAAGCAAGAGAAGTTTTCAGCGGCGAAGGCGGTGAAGGCGAACGCGCGGGAGCGCGTGGGGCAGCCGAAACCCGTGCGTGCGATTGACGAGAAGCCGCGCACAGGCCGCCAGGCTAAACACAAACCGAAACTGGACGAAGTACTGCGGCAGGAAGAGTGAGGAGAAAGGGCTCGATGGCTAAAGCAGTGGGATTTGGTGGAGTTTTCTTGAAGGCGCGCGATCCGAAGGCGCTGGCGGCCTGGTATGCGCAGCATCTGGGGATTACGAATTCGGGCTACGGGCTGAGTTTTGACGGGCCGGAATCGACCGGGATGACGATGTTTTCGCATTTTCCCGAGACGACCAAGTACTTTGGCGAAGGGCCGCAGCAGTTCATGCTGAATTTCCGAGTGGACGATCTGGATGGGCTGCTGAAGCAGCTTGCGACCGCCGAGGTGCGGATCGATCCGAAGCGCCAGGATGAGTCGTATGGGCGGTTTGCGTGGATCTGGGATCCTGAAGGCAATCGCGTGGAGTTGTGGCAGCCGCTGTAGGAGCAGGCGGAGCCTGCTCCGAGCGAATAGGGAACAGAAAAGGCTCTTGGCGCAAATGTGCTACTAGCTTCTCTGCCCCCTTTTCTCCTATTGCGGCTGCGGAACTGGAGGCTGTTGCTCTGGCTGCTGTTGAGCCGGGTGTTGCTTAGTTGCATCTGGCGCGGGAGCGGGTGCTGGCGCTGTTTCGGATGGAGCGGGAGACTGCTGCTGGCCGGTGTCGGATGGTGCGGCCGCGGGCGCTCCCTCAGCAGCGGGTTGCGGTTTCGGGGCATTTGCCGTGTAGGGGCCTGGCAGGATGGGCGCGCTTGGTTGAGACGTAGCAGCCGCCGTGGTCGACGGCTCCGCGGTGAGCTTGGAATAGATGCGGAACTGCACGAGCAGATCGAGCATTACGGGAACGGGCTGGCCGCCCTTCATCGCTGGCTCGAATTTGGCCTGCTGAATGGACTTGACGGCATTCTCGTCCAGACCGAAGCCGATTGGTCGGCCGACGGCAATCTCGCGCGCTTTGCCGTCCGTGCCCACCACGACGTGATACATGGCCATACCCGCGACGCCGTTCTTCTGGGCGAACTCGTTGGAAGGCGGGTCGATGGCCGAGATGAGCTTCGCTTTCTGATCAACATTGCCCTGACGCAGGACGTTCGCCTCGGCGGGCCTGTACGCGCGATGCTCGGCTGTGGACAGGTAGAACAGCTTCCAGTAATCGGGGAGCGTAGCGATCAAGCGATCGTCGATGCCCGTCGCGAACACGGTATCGAGCGCCTGGGCCAGTTCGCGGTTTGAAGCAGCCTCTGAATCGGTCATGGGGCGATGGCGTTCGGCTTCCTCTTCAGGCGCGGCAGCCGGGGCAGGCGCCACGGTTTGCGCCTGAGCTGGTTGATTGGCCGATTGCGGCCCGTGGTGCTTCTCCTTCTTCTCTTTTTCCTTTTTGGGCTTGGTTACTTCTTCGCGGTCGATGGTGATAACAAGCGGCTTCTTCCTGGTGGTGAGCCGAACCTTGTCGACTGCCGCGGTCTGGTCTTCTGTAGCTGAAGAGCCCAGGAAGTGCAGACCATAGCGCACGCCCTCGACTTCCAGCTTGTGCTTCTCTAGGCGCACATGCGTGATTTCGACGAGGCTGAGCGTATAAGGAGCTCTCGGGGAGCTGCCGTCGAGCTTGCCCTTCTCATCGAAGTGCAGCATGTTGTCGAGATAGCCGGTGCGCAAGTAGAAGGTCTTGCCCAGCAGTTGCTGGCGCAGTTCGCTTTCAGTGACGGCGCGGGCGTCCTTACCTTGCTCGATTGAGGTGAGGACGAAGGGGCTTGGCGCTGAGGCTCTCGGCGCGGCCGAAGGTGCGGGCAACAGCGCAGGTCCGGCTTGTTGCTGAACGGCCGGCTGCGAATCGGTTGGCTTCGTCTGCTGAGCTGCAATGGAGGCAGCGGCAAGCGAGGCGGCGACGACAAGAACAGAACGGCAGATTGAGGGAGTAAGAGGGCGTCTGGTCTTCATAGTTTTTGCGAGGGCAACTCTATCAGGAATTAGATGCGGATGCATGGATTGCCAGCGGGTCCGGCGATCAGGATTTGTGCTTCGAGTCGCGCGCCATGCGCCATAGAATCCGGCGGAACAGGCCCATGATGCGGCGCGTGTCGTGCGCGGAGGGGCCAAGGCGGCGCAGCAGCACGCGCAGGTCGTGGCGGTTTGCCTCCTGCATGATCTTGGGCGAGTAGTCCGCCGCGGTCATGGCCTCTTCGATCAGGAAGGCGAGGCGGTCGAGCTGGCCTGAATTAGCCGCAAGCGATTCTGTTCCGGCGTCGCGGCTCGGCTGAGTTGGCCGGCAGGCGAGTTCGTAGAGGCAGACTGCGGCGGCCTGGCCAAGATTCATGGAGGGCTGGCGCGGATCGGTGGGGATCTCGACCAGCACGTTGCAGAAGGAGAGATCGTCGCGCGTGAGGCCGTGCTTCTCCGGTCCGAAGACGAGTGCCGCGCGGCCGCCTCTCGCCATTTCCCGCTCGATCAGCGGGCCGAGACCGGGCAGCGAGACGATAGGCTGCTCGGGCTTGCGATGCGTGAGCGTGCCGGTTCCGGCAACGAGTGTGCAATGCGCGACGGCATCAGCCAGGTGTTCCGTGCTCTTTGCGTTTTGAAGCAGATCAGGCGCGCCAACTGCGGATTTGGCCTCGCGCCAATGCGGATCGAAAGCCGCGGCAACAGCGAGGTGCTCAAAGCCGAAGTTGGCCATGGCGCGCGCCACCGCCCCGATGTTGAGCGGGTTGCGCGGCGAGACGAGGACGACGTCCATGCGGTCGCGTTGTTCCAGCGTGAGCAAATACCGATTTTAGTGCCGTGTTACGGCTTCGTCGCACCAGGAACTGCAGGCGCAGAAGCCGCTGCGTGCGCAGTGCCCGGTTGCAGCGGGATTTGCAGCGTTCCGACTTTGCCCGTGCTCAGGTCGTAGACACCTGAGGAGAGGATGACGGGCTGGTCCTGGGGCACGTCGATTTCGATGTGCGCGGGGATCCCGGACTTCTGGACGGCGGCGTAGGTCTGAGGAGCCATCTGCATCACCTCTGTGCCTCCGTTCCAGTTGAGCGCCTGGCCATCGGAGGAATAGGCGAGAAGCTCGACCTGGACCCGGCCGCCGTGGGAGTCATTGGGGCCGGGAGTGAGGTTGATGTCGGTCCAGCGGATCATGAAGTCGACGCTGAGCCGGCGCACCGGGCCCTTGAGCTTCGAATTGTGGCCCGCAATGGCGGCGTTCGGTGCGGGCTGCTGGGCCGCGGGCAAAACGCGGAGGCCATAGAGAATCTCGGTGGAGTTGGGAGTGCCGAGAAGCATGAGGGGGTGCAGCGGATCGGCCTCAGCCTTTGCCGCCGCGCCGACCGTGATGGGGTCAGCGTTGTAGCCGCGACGCCACGAGAGGTGGTACTTGGTGTCAGGGAGGCGGATGTCGATCTTGCGATACTTGCCGTCGAGTTTTTGGTTTGAAGGCGAATAAGTGAGTGCGTAGTAATCGGAGCCGTCGGCGATGGCGCGAGCTGTGGCCGTGGAGAGATCGTTGTTGTTGTAGAAGGCCTTGCCGCCGGTGTCAGCAGCCAGCTGATTCATTTCAGCAAGGATGTTGGCGCGCGCACTGGCGTCGGACCTGAGCGTGTCGCCGACGATGGCGTTATTGGCGTTGGCGAGATTGGGAGCGCCTGCGGAGCCGGTGTAGGTGGGGGTGTTTCCTGCGCCTCCGCTGTCGGCCAGGAACCATGAGTCATTCATAATGCCTTGTGCCTGGATGGGATAGACGGCGACGCGCGCGGCGGTGAGTTCGTCAGCGGTTTTGCGGACTATGGAGTTGGGTATCAGGTTGTAATCGTTGGCGCCGCGTTCGCTGAGGTTGGGAAGAAGGGAGACGGGGAAATCCGAAGAGAACCAGAGCAGGTTTTTGCGGCCCGGCACATTGCCCAGGAACTTGGCCAGATGGCGGAGGGCCTCAAGCGTCATGAGCGTGCGGTTGCGCTGGGCGAAATCGCTCTGGGTCTGATATGCGGATTGAAGAGCCTGAATGCTGGCGGTGGACTGACCCACGTTCGACGACCGCTGGAAGGCGATACTGGAATTCTGTGCTGCTTCATCGGACCGGGTGACGAGCGACTGGCTGACCTGGCCCTGCTGGCCCTTTTTGGCGTCGGAGAGCGCGGCGAGGAGGGTAGAAACGTCGGCGGTGAAGCCGGTAACGATGTTGACCTTGTCCGCAAGCGTGACGATGGCCATGCGGGTGCCGGGCTTCACGTTCTTGAGGAACTCCATGAGCTGCTCGCGGGAATAAGCGAAGTTCTGCTCCGGGGTATTGAGCATGTCGAGCATCAGCACATTGACGGCGTCAGACGGCGGGGCCGGCGGAACATTGGTGTAGACGTTGGGCGGCATCTGGGGCAGCGGAGCAAGGGCGCCGGGCGGAAGAGCTTTGGCGTTATGCCCTTCGAAGAAGTCGACCTTCTGCGGCTTGCCATCCTCCAGCACCTGGAAGTCCGACGCCTTGAGCCCCTTGACGGGCTCGCCCTTGTCGTTGGTCACAACTACGTCGACGATGACGTCGCGGGCGCTCATCTGGAAGGTCGGCGTCTCAGGCTGGGCCTGCGGGGGAGACTGGGCAAATGCGCTGGGGAGTGAGAGAAGGGCGACGGAGAATAGAGTAAGGAACGGGCGCATGGGTCTCCTGAAATACTGGGCGGCCGGAACGAGAGTCGGCTGTGAGATAGACCAGCTTACGCTGCGGCGGGTTATGTCGAACAGGCTGAAATGCGCGGCAAAGTTATTGGTACACTGCATAGACCTATGCTTCCCCAGGCGATGAACGTACGAGTCGCGGAGCAGGTTGATGCGCTGTGCCAGCTGGCGCACTGGGCAGCGGCGCGCGGATGGGTGCCAGCCACCAGCGGCAACTTCAGCGTGCGCGATCCGGCAAACGGACACATCTACATCTCATGCAGCGGGCTCGACAAAGGCAGGATGACGCCTGCCGATCTGCTGGAACTGGATGCACAGGGCCGCGTGATCAGCGGGTTGGGCAAGCCATCGGCGGAATCGGGGCTGCACGTAGTTGCCTACCGCATGCGGCCGAAGATGCGTGCTATCGCACACGTGCACACCATCTGGAATACGCTTCTCTCCGCGCGGTCGGTGGACGCGGGACACGTGGAGATTGCCGGGTATGAACTGCTGAAGGCGTTGTCAGGCGTAGATAGCCACGCGCATGCCGAGCGTGTTCCAGTGATCGCGAATTCGCAGGACTACAGCATGCTGGCGCGGGAATTGGAGGAGGCGCTCGAGCGCAATCCTGAAACCCACGGAGTTCTGTTGAGCGCGCATGGGCTCTATACTTGGGGCACATCGGTGGCCGAGGCGCGGCGGCATCTGGAGGCGCTGGAGTTTCTGTTCGAGGTGGAGTGCCGGAGAATGCAAGGGAGTAGGGAATAGGGAGCAGGGAGTTCTGGAGGTTGGTTTGGCTGTTCTGCGCTTTCCCGATACGGACACACGGATTGATGGCGAGCCGGAGATTCGCGCGGCGCTTGGCGAAATGGGCATCGACTACGAGCGCTGGAGCCTGGACCGCGTGCCGGCGGACTGCTCTGCTGGTGAGGTGCTGACTGCGTATGCCGATGAGATTGCCGCGATGAAGCAGCGCGGCGGCTACGTGACGGCCGATGTGATCGACGTGAATCCGGAGACGCCGAACCTCGACGCGATGCTGGCGAAGTTTGACAAGGAGCACACGCACGACGAGGACGAGGTGCGGTTCATCCTGGTGGGGCGCGGCATTTTCTTTCTGCACATTGGCGGGCGGGTGGCTTCGGTTGAAGTTGGTCCCGGCGATATGCTGCGCGTGCCGCGCGGAATCACGCACTGGTTCACCTTGTGCGAAGACCGGCGAATTCGCGCGATCCGGTGGTTCCAGGACACTGCGGGATGGACGCCGCACTACACGGATTCAGGCGTGGATCGCGGATATCAGCCGCTGTGTTTCGGGCCGGTGTATATGGGCGCGCGTGTGGAAAATCCCTTCGCGAAGTCGTTGGGCGCATGAGCGATTGGATCATTCGGTTTCTTGTCGGGGTTGTGGCTTCGCTTTTGCTCGGCCTTTTGGCCCGAAGGATACCGGCGAGATTTCGCGCGGCGGCGCGCCCTTACAGCGATTCGCAGATTTCCGAGCCTTTACCAACTGGCGTGGTCGGAGCCGCGATGTGGGGCGTCGGAATTTTGCTTGCCCTTTCATTCTTTGTTCTCAGAGGCGCAAACCGCTGGTGGGCAACTCTGGATGGGCCATCGGCACTGACCGTGTATGCTCCTCAGGTGTTCTGGTGCTTTTTCCCATTATTCGCGGCGCTTGCCGTTCCCTGGCCGCTGGCTGTGTGGTATTTGCGCAGGCTTGGCCGATGGGAGGAAGCCGACGCGATTGAGGACGATGCGGACAGCAAGGGCGGCTTGAATTCGTACGTCTTCATGAAGTGGACCAGCCTCTTGCTTGTTGCTCCCATCGGCTTCTTCACGCTGCTCGCAATCCCAATTCATTTCACCATCACGGACTCGGAGATTCGAGTGGGCCACTTTGGCTCTCTGCGCTCAGAGACGTTCCCGATGAATGAGGCAAGGCGGCTGACGATAGTGGACGGATACAGGTTGCGAGATGGCAGCTTTCGAGCGGAAAGGGACGTGATTGTCGATTTTGCGGATGGACGCCGGCTTAGGGGGAATCAGGTTGGGGATGGCGGCTCCAACGTTCCTGATGATGTGCTGCAAATGCTGATTGCCAAGACGGGACTGACGCCGCAACACACCTCAACGATTGAGGACGTTCCGAAGCAGATGAATCCATAGCCGATGCGGGATGGGAAGGATCAAAGCGTATGAGCGCACCGAAGCTTTATCTGCTGGATGTTGAGGGCACGGTTGCGCCGGTTTCGTTTGTGACCGAAACGCTGTTTCCGTATGCGCGCAGGCACTTCGCACGTTTTCTCCATGTCAACGCCAAGGATCGGGCGGTTCAGGACGACTTGAGGCTTCTGGCGGAGGAGAATCGGGCCGAGACGGCGGAGGGGTGTCCTACGCTGGGGATCGAGATCAGCGACGAGATGCATGCGTTCTACTACTTGTCGTGGTTGATGAACCAGGACCGCAAGTCGACGGCGTTGAAGAGCCTGCAGGGGAAGATCTGGAAGGCGGGCTACGAACGCGGCGAGTTGCGGAGCGAAATCTTCGATGATGTGCCGGAGGCCTTTGCGCGCTGGTCGCGGGAGGGGCGGGTGGCGATCTACTCGTCGGGATCGGCGGAGGCACAGGTGCTGTTCTTCCGCCACTCGAACCACGGCGATCTGACGCCGATGCTCTCCGGCTACTTCGACACACGGACGGGGCCAAAGCAGGCGAGCGCCAGCTATGCGGCGATTGCGGAGGCGATGCAGGTCGCGCCCGCGGATGTGCTGTTTTTCTCCGATGTGGTGAAGGAACTGGATGCAGCGCGCGAGGCGGGGTGCGGGACGCGGCTGGTGATGCGGCCCGGGAATGTGCCGGTTGAGGCCGCAAACGGGCACAGCGCGATTGCATCGTTCCACGCCTCCTGAGACTCCAAATGATCGTGCACTGGACCAATCCCGCTGAAACCGCATTGAACGAACTTCGCACGGCACCGTGGGTGCGCTTCTCCGTGCTGGCGCTGAGCTCGATCTTCTTCCTGGTGGATCCGTTTGCGGCGATCGGGTCGTTCCTCGCCATCACGGAAAGTGCGGATGAGGCGCGGCGCAAGCGCATGGCGCGGAAGGCTGCGCTCACCTGCTTCATCGTGCTCACCAGCTTTGCTCTTGCCGGGCAACTCATCTTCCGCATGTTCGGAATTACGCTGCCGGCGTTCGAGGTAGCGGGCGGGCTGATCCTGTTGCTCATCGGCCTGGACATGCTGGAGGCCAAGCGCTCCCCTACGCAGGAGGCCTCGGGCGACACCGAAGAAGCCAGCCACAAGGAAGACGCGGGGATCGTGCCGCTGGGGATCCCCATGCTGGCCGGACCGGGCGCGATCTCCTCGGTGATGGTGCTGGTGGGGCAGGTTCCGCACTTCTGGCAGTGGGAGATGGGAGCGATCCTGGGCGCGATCGCCGTAACCGCGCTGGTGAGCTACTGGGTGCTGGCTGCAGCCGGGCGGGTCAGGGCGGTGATGGGCGAGACAGGCATTCGTATCCTGGTCAGGATCATGGGCTTGCTGCTGGTGGCGCTCGCTATGCAGTTCTTTGTGAATGGGCTGACGGACCTGGGTATTATTCAAAGGCAATAGTGAAATGGAGTATTTCGTCGCCCCCAAAAGGTTGAAGTCCTTGCTGGACGCGGAGCTCATGGCCTTTCCCACAAAAAGCCCCTGTTTCCCACAAGAGAAAGGGTTGCGCGATGGCTGATCCGTTGCTATTCTCAGGAAGTCGCAACAAGGCGCTGCAACGAACGACGGCAGCGGGTTGCAAATCTGAGAACGCTGTGCTAATCTCAGAAAGTTGAAACAAGGCAGTGGGGCTTCCGGTGATCAGTGAAGATCGCCCCAAGCGCGAACGACACCAAAGTCGGTTCGACCAAGTTCGGAAGCAGAGTTCGTAGGGTTGAGAGAGGCGAAAGTCGCCCCTGGCCCCTGAAGGAAATCCCTCAGAGAACAATCCACCGCAAGACCCGAGAGTTGATCTCTCGTGCGCCTCAGTGGCGCGGGTGAATAGCCGGTCGATCATTGATATTTTGCGCTGCGCTGACTCTTGGATAGGAGCAAGCCTGACTGGTTCAAAAGCGAGCTTCTGCCGCTATGAGGAACGAACGCCATCATCGTGATTGAGCGGCCTCAAGGCAAAAGCAAGCAGGTTGACAAGAGGTTAACGGCTTGATAGTCTAAGAAAGTCGCGCTAAACGGTAGAGACAAGCGGTGAAACGCTAAACTCAACGTGCGCAACAAGTTCGGGGACAACTCAGGCGACACAGTCTGAGCCTCGATCCAAAAGGACACCGCTCAGGCGGACCGTTCTCAAGGATCTTTGACAATAAGGTTGAACGTGCCAGTCGTGAGGATCGATCAGGTTTGGCTTGATCATTCTCACAAGGTAAGGTGCACCGTCGAGAGACGGATGCACGGTCTCGACTCCACCGACCTCCGTCGGGTGTGAGCGGGACAACAGGTTTCAAACGAGAGTTTGATCCTGGCTCAGAATCAACGCTGGCGGCGTGCCTAACACATGCAAGTCGAACGAGAAAGTGGAGCAATCCATGAGTAAAGTGGCGCACGGGTGAGTAACACGTGACTAACCTACCCAGGAGTGGGGAATAACTGAGGGAAACCTTAGCTAATACCGCATAACACCTACGGGTCAAAGGAGCAATTCGCTTCTGGAGGGGGTCGCGGCCGATTAGTTAGTTGGCGGGGTAATGGCCCACCAAGACGATGATCGGTATCCGGCCTGAGAGGGCGCACGGACACACTGGAACTGAAACACGGTCCAGACTCCTACGGGAGGCAGCAGTGGGGAATTTTGCGCAATGGGGGAAACCCTGACGCAGCAACGCCGCGTGGAGGATGAAGTCCTTCGGGACGTAAACTCCTTTCGATCGGGACGATAATGACGGTACCGAGAGAAGAAGCCCCGGCTAACTTCGTGCCAGCAGCCGCGGTAATACGAGGGGGGCGAGCGTTGTTCGGAATTATTGGGCGTAAAGGGTGCGTAGGCGGTTTGGTAAGTCTGATGTGAAATCTATGGGCTCAACTCATAGTCTGCATCGGAAACTGCCGGGCTTGAGTATGGGAGAGGTGAGTGGAATTCCTGGTGTAGCGGTGAAATGCGTAGATATCAGGAGGAACACCTGTGGCGAAAGCGGCTCACTGGACCATAACTGACGCTGATGCACGAAAGCTAGGGGAGCAAACAGGATTAGATACCCTGGTAGTCCTAGCCCTAAACGATGACTGCTTGGTGTGACGGGTACCCAATCCCGCCGTGCCGTAGCTAACGCGTTAAGCAGTCCGCCTGGGGAGTACGGTCGCAAGGCTGAAACTCAAAGGAATTGACGGGGGCCCGCACAAGCGGTGGAGCATGTGGTTTAATTCGACGCAACGCGAAGAACCTTACCTGGGCTCGAAATGTACAGGAATCCGGTGGAAACATCGGCGTCCCGCAAGGGACCTGTATATAGGTGCTGCATGGCTGTCGTCAGCTCGTGTCGTGAGATGTTGGGTTAAGTCCCGCAACGAGCGCAACCCTTACTTCCAGTTGCCATCATTTAGTTGGGCACTCTGGCAGAACCGCCTCGGATAACGGGGAGGAAGGTGGGGATGACGTCAAGTCCTCATGGCCTTTATGTCCAGGGCTACACACGTGCTACAATGGTCGGTACAAACCGTCGCAAACCCGCGAGGGGGAGCTAATCGGAAAAAGCCGACCTCAGTTCGGATTGGAGTCTGCAACTCGACTCCATGAAGCTGGAATCGCTAGTAATCGCGGATCAGAACGCCGCGGTGAATACGTTCCCGGGCCTTGTACACACCGCCCGTCACATCACGAAAGTGGGTTGCACTAGAAGCCGGTGAGCTAACTCGCAAGAGAAGCAGCCGTCCAAGGTGTAATTCATGATTGGGGTGAAGTCGTAACAAGGTAGCCGTAGGAGAACCTGCGGCTGGATCACCTCCTTTCTAAAAGAGAAACGGTGGCACGCTGACTCCTTCCGCGATAGCGGACACTCGAGAGAGTGCGAGTCAAGTGTCATCAAACCGTGCGCTGTTTACCTGGCAGCAAACGGAATTCTGGTCAAGACCTTCTTTGGCCTGAAACGACCGCACGATCGTCATGGGCGGCGTAGTCGCTCAGCATGTTCAACCTTGTTCCCGAAACCCTTTTAAGAACGTAATTGGAAGAGCCGCCGGGCTCCTCTGGCGGGGCGAAACGGCCAGGCCGGCAAGGCCGACCATGGGCCTGTAGCTCAGTTGGTTAGAGCGCACCCCTGATAAGGGTGAGGTCGGTAGTTCGAATCTACCCAGGCCCACCAACTAGCAAGGTTCCCAATTGTGGGGCTGTAGCTCAGCTGGGAGAGCACCTGCTTTGCAAGCAGGGGGTCATCGGTTCGATCCCGATCAGCTCCACCAATAACGTTCAGCACTGCATCAAGGTCGCTGCCTGATTCATCTAAATCGGACAGCAATCTTGGAAGCAGGCTCGTCCGCTACGCGAGGTCTTCGCAGGCGAATACGGGCAGGTTTCAACAGCCTCAGGGCTGGGCCGCTCTCGACAAAGAGAAGCGGTTAGGATGTTTGACAACGAAATTGATTGGGTAACGCAGTTGGAATACCTATACAGGTACGCCGTGAGGCGCCTGGTGAGGGCGTAAGATCCGATTGCGTAACATACAAGGCCGAGCACATAGGTTGAGCGAAAGCTTAATCGAGTGTTCGAATTGAAGAGTGTCTTTAGGAGATTCAACGTTTAGTTGTATCTCAGAGAACTTCAACTTAGGTTGAAGTTCCAGGCGAATAACAGGCGTTAATGCCAGCAGGATTGCAGTGATGCATCCCTGTGTGGAGTTAATTCTATGGTCAAGCTACTAAGGGCGCACGGTGGATGCCTTGGCAGAGACAGGCGATGAAGGACGTGGCAAGCTGCGATAAGCTTCGGTAAGCCGCACACAGGCGTTATAACCGGAGATCTCCGAATGGGGCAACCCTCCCGAGTAAACCTCGGGAACTACCTGCTGAATACATAGGCAGGATAGAGCGAACCCAGGGAAGTGAACCATCTCAGTACCTGGAGGAAAAGAAAGAAACCTCGATTCCGAAAGTAGTGGCGAGCGAAATCGGAACAGCCCAAACCCGTAGCATTTCGGTGCTTCGGGGGTTGTAGGGCCGGCAACAGTAGAGTTACCAATCTGGGCATTAGTCGAATCCTCTGGAAAGGGGATCCAAAGAGCGTGACAGGCGCGTAGACGAAAGTGCTCCAGACTCGAAGCCGGTACCTGAGTAAGGCGGGGCACGTGAAACCCTGCTTGAATCCGCGGAGACCATTCCGCAAGGCTAAATACTAGTCTCTGACCGATAGTGAACCAGTACCGTGAGGGAAAGGCGAAAAGAACCCCGTCGAGGGGAGTGCAAAGTACCTGAAACCGTGTGCCTACAAGCAGTGGGAGGACTATGCCCGCAAGGGAATGTCTGACCGCGTGCCTATTGCATAATGAGCCGGCTAGTTATTCTTGTCAGCAAGGTTAAGCGTAAGCGAGCCGCAGCGAAAGCGAGTCTTAATAGGGCGATCAGTTGGCAGGAATAGACGCGAAGCGGGATGATCTACCCATGGCCAGGTTGAAGGTGGGGTAACACCCACTGGAGGACCGAACCGGTGTTTGTTGAAAAAAGCTCGGATGAGCTGTGGGTAGGGGTGAAAGGCTAATCAAATTCCGTGATAGCTCGTTCTCTCCGAAATAGCTTTAGGGCTAGCCTCGGACGAATTGCACTGGTGGTAGAGAGATGGATGGACTAGGGGGCTTTCCGGCTTACTGAATCCAACCAAACTGCGAATGCCAGTGACAACATATCCGGGAGTCAGACGGTGGGGGCTAAGCCTCATCGTCGAGAGGGAAACAGCCCAGACCGCCTGCTAAGGTCCCCAAGTTACAGTTAAGTGGGAAAGGAAGTCGGAACGCTCAGACAGCCAGGAGGTTGGCTTAGAAGCAGCCATCCTTTAAAGAAAGCGTAATAGCTCACTGGTCAAGCGGTCCGGTGCCGACAATACAACGGGGCTAAAACTGTACACCGAAGCAGCGGATGCGTACTTTTGAGTACGCGTGGTAGGAGAGCATTCTCAACAGCGTTGAAGCCAGACTGAGAAGACTGGTGGAGCGTTGCGAAGAGACCCTGCCGGCATAAGTAGCGATAACGAAGGTGAGAACCCTTCGCGCCGAAAGTCTAAGGTTTCCTGAGGAAGGTTAATCCGCTCAGGGTTAGGCGGTCCCTAAGGCGAGGCCGAAAGGCGTAGTCGATGGACAGACGGTTAATATTCCGTCCCTCCCAAGATTCGTTTGACGATGGGGAGACGCAGAAGGATAAGCATGCCGCACTATGGCTATTGCGGTAGCTGCACGTAAGCTGGAGTCGATAGGCAAATCCGTTGACTCTTAACAGTGAGGTGCTGATCAGTCCCTTATGGGGCGTACGATGCTGATTCCACGCTGCCGAGAAAATCCTCTAAGGAGAATTGAGGGAACCGTACCCCAAACCGACACAGGTAGACGAGGAGAATATCCAAAGGCGCTCGAGTGAAAGCTCGTTAAGGAACTCGGCAAATTGGCTCCGTAACTTCGGGAGAAGGAGCGCCCACGCAAGTGGGCCGCAGTGAAGCGCGTACGGCGACTGTTTAACAAAAACACAGGTCTCTGCTAAGTCGAAAACGACGTATAGGGGCTGACGCCTGCCCGGTGCCGGAAGGTTAAAAGGAGAGGTTAGCGCAAGCGAAGCTTTGAATTGAAGCCCCGGTGAACGGCGGCCGTAACTATAACGGTCCTAAGGTAGCGAAATTCCTTGTCGGGTAAGTTCCGACCTGCACGAATGGCGTAACGATCGTACGACTGTCTTAACGAGTTGCTCGGCGAACTTGTAGTACCGGTGAAGATGCCGGTTACCCGCAGCTAGACGGAAAGACCCCGTGCACCTTTACTACACCTTAACTATGAGTTACGGTACTCGCTGCGCAGGATAGATGGGAGGCTTTGAGGCCAGGTTCTCGGACTTGGCGGAGCCAACGGTGAGATACCATCCTGCGAGTGCTGTGATTCTAACCTCCTCCCGTGATCCGGGAGAGGGACATAGTTAGGCGGGTAGTTTGACTGGGGCGGTCGCCTCCTAAATTGTAACGGAGGCGCGCGAAGCTACTCTCAGGCTGTTTGGAAATCAGCCGTCGAGTGCAAAGGCATAAGAGTGGTTAACTGTGAGACCAACAAGTCGAGCAGATGCGAAAGCAGGCCTTAGTGATCCGGTGGTTCTGTATGGAAGGGCCATCGCTCAACGGATAAAAGGTACGCCGGGGATAACAGGCTGATCATTGCCAAGAGTTCATATCGACGCAATGGTTTGGCACCTCGATGTCGGCTCATCGCATCCTGGAGCTGTAGAAGGTTCCAAGGGTTAGGCTGTTCGCCTATTAAAGCGGTACGTGAGCTGGGTTCAGAACGTCGCGAGACAGTTCGGTCCCTATCTGCTGTGGGCGTAGGAGATTTGAGGAGGGTTGTCCTTAGTACGAGAGGACCGGGATGAACGAACCTCTTGTGTTCCAGTTGTCCTGCCAAGGGCACGGCTGGGTAGCGAAGTTCGGTTGTGATAACCGCTGAATGCATATAAGCGGGAAGCACGCTCCAAGATGAGATCTCCCTGAAGGGCCCAGGAAGACCACCTGGTTGATAGGCTGGAGGTAGAAGCGCAGTGATGCGTGCAGCTTACCAGTACTAATCGCCCGTTCGGCTTGTCCATAGAATTAACTCCGCGCAGTAATATTCGCGGACATTCTTCAAGCCTTGTAAATACCAATCAATTTCGTTTCCGATGCGCGTGATTCATCGTCACGCGCACGGCAAAGTTTTAGCGCTGGCCTGCTGTAACTGCCCGCCCCGGACGCAACAATTTCGGGTGCAGTGAGCTGCGGGAAACCACCCGCCAGGCGCTACCAAGTTTGCCGGTGACCATACCGCGAGGGATCACCCGTTCCCATCCCGAACACGGAAGTTAAGCCTCGCTGGGCCGATGGTACTGCACGGGTGACTGTGTGGGAGATTAGGTGATCGCCGGCAATATGTTTGAAAAGCCCCGTCCTCGGACGGGGCTTTTTGCGTTTTGCAACTATTCGTCTTTTGCCTTCGCTCTTCGGAGCGCTTTGATCTTCTTGGCAGCCGCGACTTTCTGTTCCAGTTTCCGCTCGTGCGGGCGGCGAAGTTTCGCCAGAATCCGATTCGCCTTATCTCTCCAGCGCTGAAAGGAATGACATAGTTTCGGGTTCCTCCGAAGAGCGTCAACGTAATAGCTATCTCCTCGACTGAGTCGTTCGACGAAGAATATGGCTCGATCAAGTGGATCGCTTGATTGGTACAGCCGCGCCCACTCCATGGGATCTCCACCGCGGAGAAGTAGTGCGATCCGCCGCACCACGTCGGTTAGTTGATTCTCCTCTAGCGATCCCAACGTCGTTACAGCGGATGCTGTGATGGCGTCCATCAGTCTATGTCGATTAGCTCGCCTGCCGACGGTCTGTTCGCGCTTCTCGAGTTTGGCCTTGATCTTCTCTCCTAGCGAGACAGTGCCCCACTTGATGAGCTTCGTTCGGGCGATTCCTTTCTGAAGATGTGAAGTGGTTACATCGCCAACTACTAGTTCGACGTCCTCTGCAGAAGCCCCCGGAGTTACGTGAGCAAAGAGCTCGGCGCTCTTGCGACGATATTCCTGGTTGGCGAGTACCTTCTTCCGCTTCCATGTCTTCCGGAATGCATGTGGATCCCTGGAGAAGGTAAAGTAATCCTTCTTCAGTTCAAGCAGCTTCTTCTCTTGCGGAGTTTTGGGCTCTTTCGGCATCGCAGAAGGATAGCACTGAATCAGCTTGCGGTGACTTGGGGCTTTATGGATAAGTTACTGATCCTCGCTGGCCTTCGTTTCTTCCAGCGGCTCGGCCGAGGAGTCGGGCTCCACATACGGTGCGGCCAGCTTGGCCAGAAACTTGTCTGGATGAATCGGCTTAGGAACGAAATCGAACCCACGACGCACGGACTTGGCCACCAGCGGATCGTGGAATGAGTGCGCCGACATGAGGATGATCCGGCAAGCGGGGTGGTGCTCCGCCAGCCAGATAGCCAGGTCGAAGCCGCTCATCGGCCCCATCACGATATCGGAAACCACTATGTGCGGATTGCCTGCCTCGCACAGTCCCACGGCTTCCTCGCCGCTATACGCTGCGGTGGCCTCGTAACCGCTCGCCTGCAGAATCAGGGCGAGGCTGTCTGCGACGGACCTCTCGTCATCCACGACCAGAACCCGAATTGACTCTCTTTTCTCGTCCACATGACCCCCGAAAACCGACAACAGGATTGTAGCCACGCTTCCTGTGCGGCGTGAACATCAAATCCCCAGGAATGTCCCCGTTGGGTCAACGGTTTATGATGTCCCCCGTGTTCCTTAGATGCTCTTTGCGCCTCTCCGTCACGATGTCCGTGATCTTCTGCGCCCAGGTACAAACCCTTGCGCAGTCATCCGATCAGGAACTCCTCGCCGGCCTCGACGCAGACTTCGCCCGGCTGGCTCCTCAGACGGTGCGCCCGGCGAAAGGTTATATCCAGCACCCTTACCTGATTCCGGCTGGCTACTACGACCAGATGTGGGACTGGGACGGCTTCTTCATCGGGGCGCACTGGGCCAACCATGATTCGGCGCAGGCGGCGCTATTGCGCGATTGGGTGGTCAGCTTTGCCAGCTCCGCCGATGCCGAAGGTTACGTCGCCGGTTGCATCACCCCGACGGGCCCGCGGCCGCTCTTCGGCAAGTTCGCGATGAAGCCCTTCCTTGCGCAGGGCGCGGTTCTTGCCGCTGATCGCCTTCACGATTACGAATGGATCCGGCCCATCTGGCCGCAGATGCGCCACGTCCTCGACTACCGCCGCAAGACGCAGTTCGACGAGCGTTGGGGCCTCTGGTTCTGGGACAACGCCATGCAGTCGGGCGCCGACAACAACGCTGCGCTCAGCAACGACCCCAAGGACCGCAGCTCCATCCTCGCCGTCGATGCATCCGTGTGGGCGATGCGCGAATACCGCGCTATGGCCGTCCTCGCCACGCGGCTCGGCTACTCAGACCAGGCCGTCGATTATCGCGAACAGGCAGGCGCCACAAAGAAAGCTATCCTCAAGAACCTCTGGCTCAAGGACGAAGCGATCTTCCTCAATCGCCGCCGCGACGACGGCAAGTGGATTCGCGTCATCAGCTGGTCGAGCTTTGTCCCGCTCGCGGACGGCCTGCTGCCGCAGAAGGACGCGGAGCGCATGATCAGAGGGCATCTCATGAACACATCTGAGATGCAGTCGCCGCACGGCTATCGCAGCCTGGCAAAGAACGACCCCGCATACAACAATAAGGCGATCATCAATCCCTACTCGAATTGGCAGGGGCCCATTTGGATCAACGCCAACTACCTCGACTGGATCGCCTTGCGCCGCTACGGATTCAAGGAGCAATCGCGGTGGCTGGCCGAAACGCTGGCCCGGAACGTACGTTCCGACATCGCCAAGTGGGGCTCGATGCACGAAGACTACGATGCCGAAACCGGCGAAGGCCTCGCGCCTACGATCGAGCAATCTCCAGGCGGCAAGTTCGCCGGCTTTGTCGGCTGGAACACGCTTGCCCAGGACATGCTCCAGTGCGAAGCCACCGGCCAGCACTGCATGATGCTCGACATTCCGGCGAAGTGAGCGGCTGCGCGCGGCGCAGGCTGCTACACCATGAGGGTGAACGTAGTGCTGGCGGTGGTCTCCACCTCGACCGGCTGCCCATCCACGACAAACGGCTTATAGGTCCACTTGCCGATGGCGTCCAGCGCCGTCTAGCATTCCGGGCACGATCTGTGCGGCCGCATAGATCGGTTCGGAATCTCGTCCCCGAGGGGCTTTCCTGTCTGTTTACTGACTTATAACATTCGGGTTTCGGCGATCGAATTTGCCCTATGATATTCTGTATTTTGCTAAGTATCTTAGATATAATAAATTAGTCGAAATTTCAGGCCGAAAAGCGAAGATAAGGAGAAGCAAAAACAGGGGGAGGGGTAGCTAATTTTCTAGTAAACTTTCGCTAAAACTCCAAAGGGCTGCGCTCAACGAATCAAGCACAACCCTTCATGGATAGTAGCCTGTGTGGACCCAGGAGTCGGTGATGGCTATCACGGTCGCGTGTGGGGGTACACGTAAGGAGCCAGGCCCGCCGCCTGGCTCCTTACGTGTGGAGTGAATTTCCGGATGTCGCCGGCTTGGGATGGCCAGCTAAGGCGTGCAGGTGATGGTAGCGTTGTCGCTCGGTGTGCCGCCCGAAAAAACGTCAGAAGCATTCGAGCATACCGGGAAGTTCCCGGAGACCGACGAACTCGAGGCCACGGTGGGGCAATTGGGGTTCTGGGCCACAACGGTGCAGTTGCCGTAGCCAGAAACCGAACTGACCTTCCAGGGTGAGGTGCTAAAGGTGTTGTTGATCAGACCGTAGGGCTTGTCCACAGTCACAGTGCACCCGGAGAATCCGCTCTCGGGGCTCTGCAACCCAATGGAGCCGCCGGGCCAGTTGTACAAGGTGGCGGAGATATCGCCGTCGTGCGCGCTCACGCTGGCTGTGAACGTGTCATGCGGGCAGGAGCAGGTGGGCGTGCCATCGCTCTCGAAGCCATTTACCTCGCTGCCTGCCGGGCATTTGAAGCCGGCCAGGTTGGCGGTTCCCGGAGGTCCGGTTGGTCCAGTGGGCCCCTGCGGTCCAACTGGTCCTTGAGGTCCAGTGGGTCCCTGCGGTCCCTGGATGCCCTGGGGGCCTTGAGGACCCTGAATACCCTGCGGTCCTTGCGGGCCTTGTACGCCCAGCGTCACGTCGAGATTGGCCACATCACTCTTGTCGTCATTGTCATCGTGGCCTTTGCCGTTCTCGGCCTTGTGCACGGTGAGGTGGTAGCTCCCCGGCAGAATTCCACCCGGAAGGTTCGCGACGATTTGCGTGTTGGTGTTGCTCACCAAAGTCAGCGTGGCCGCGTCCAGCGTGACGGTCGGCGCTTTGGTCCCAAAGTTGTTGCCGGTTATGGTGATCGTGTTGGCTACAAAGTTGGCTTGGGCGCTGACGATGACCGGCGCCTTCTTTGGGTCATCCGCGCGAGACCTGAATCCGCTTGCCAATACGAGCGCAGAGAGAGCCAGGGTTGAAACCACTTTCAGAGGCAGCTTGATCATGATCCATCTCCTTTTTTCGAACGCGGAAATGGGGACAGAGAGAACCCGTGGGCAATCATTCCCAGGTGCTGCAGATTTTGTCGTTTTGCCCCGTATACAAGTGACTGAACGGCGATGGGCCAGGTGGTCATCGCTCTGTACGCAGATCAAGTCTCCCGAGATGGGGTCCTGGGATTGGTGCTGGCTCGCGGGAGGGGGAGAATGCGAGCGTTTCCGCTCACTGCTGTAACGTTGTAGCGCATCCGCATCGCCTTAGCAACATTAGTTATAGATGCTGGATGAAACTTTCGTCACAATGGGAACCGCGCGGGCTTTGTGGTGCGTGACGCTGAAGGAAGGCTGAGTCATTGCTTAGTGTTTAGGTCTTGAACGACGAGGTGCACACTCGCCCCGTCTGGCAGGTCTTTCGTCTGTCGAACAATATCTGCCATGAATGAGAAATGCACAGACAGGTCGCAAGGCGCGACGTTCTCCACTTCGTAGCTCCCACCCAGAATTGGCGGGACTCTGAAGCTGTAACACTGAGTGGCCGAAAGAACGAGCCCCGCCTGCCGGCACGCATCCGCCAAGGAAATCATCAGCCAGTTGTCGGCATTGTCGTCCTGGTCGACCAGATCGCAGAAGTGATCGAGACTGTCGGCCAGACGTTCGAGAACTCCCGTCCCGAGATTAAGCAGATGAACGGAACCGTCTTCGAAGACAGCAAAAACATCCCCGAATAGGTTCACCATCCACACCGTGAACTCACTCGGAAGCGGTGGAACCCAGTCTGATAAAAGCTCGGTCCAGTCCTTGCCTTTCTGTTCGATGAGGTAGTCAGTCAGGAGCATTGGCGGACACCATCTTCGAAAGGCGAATTAGTACTCCGGCCCTGCGCCAGAAGCCCCGGTGCCTTCAATCCCTACCGGTAGGGGAGGCATGCCCCCGCGTGCGCGCGCTTCGTCCACGACGGCATCCAGGTGCTGCAGCGTTTCTTCAAGGCTCATGGTGTAGAGTTCGCGCTGGCTGTCGTGGCCTTCTTCAATCAGCTGCTTCAGATAGCGTCCCGCGACCTGCGCTGCAAGCTGGTCAGTGATGACCTTGCCGGTGCGCTTCTTCTGTTCTACCCAGGCGGTGCAGGGCAGTGCGATGTTGATTCGGTTGCCGTTAACGGCGAACCGGATATCGACCGCGTCGGCGTGGCGCGTGGCGATGGCCACAATGTTGGCTTTCCAAGTGCAGTGCAGCTCTTCGCCCGTCCAACGGTCGGTTACGCGGAACTCTTCGTACATGGTTCTAGGCTATCGTTCCAGCCCCGCCGCGGCAAGTAACGGCCATCACGCAGATCCGTGGCAAGAGGGAGGCGCGGCCGTGTGGACGCTGCCAGAACCCGCTGTTAGACTAGTAAGGTTGCAGTCGTAGTGCCTCCATCCTGACGGACCTGCCTGCAAGTCACTCCAAGAAGGACACAAGAGACCCAAGTGAAGACTGAAACCCGTCACGCGCTTAAACAGGACAAGTTCGCACAGGCCGCCCAGGGTGGCGTTAGCTGGGTCACCGATCACCGCTCCGGTGTGTTGCGCTGGGTGATCACCGGCGCTGCCGTGATCATCGTCATTGTTGCCGCGCTCGTGTTCTGGAACGTCCGGTCTTCCTCCGCGCAGGCCGCTCTCGGCGCCGCGCTCGACACCTACTCCGCGCCGCTCAATCAGCCCGGCGCCCCGGCCCAGGCCGGCTCTTACAACACCGCAGCCGAGCGCTCCAAGGCCGCCAATCAGCAGTTCGTCGCAGTTGCCAATCAGTACGGCATGATGCCCGAAGGCTCCAAGGCTCACTACTTCGCCGGCGTGACCTATCAGGAACTCGGCCAGACCGGCTCGGCTGAATCCGAGCTGAAGCAGGCCGCCGGCTCCTGGAATCGCGACATCGCCAACCTGGCCAAGCTGGCTCTTGCCGGCCTCTATCACCAGACAGGCCGCGATGCACAGGCGATCGACATCTACAACGAGCTGATTAAGAGCCCATCGACCACCGTCTCGGCGTCCGTCGCGCAGCTCGACCTGGCCGATCTTTATATCGCGCAGGGCAAGCAGGATCAGGCCCGGAAGCTCTGGGCCAGCATCAAGGATTCCGACAAGGATGGCATGGCCGGCTCCCTCGCAGCCCAGAAGCTCGCCGGTAAGCAGCAGTAAAGCAGGGAAAAGGGAGTAGGGAATAGGGAGTAGAAAGCGCGGCACAGGAATTAACTATTCCCTACCGCCTGCTCCCTGTTCTTGAGCATTTCTCGCGGGCGTTGCGTCTGGTGAATATGAGCGCCAGCCTCACCCTACCGTGGATGGAGATCGCACCCAGCGCTGTGCAGCCCGAAACCCGCCAGCACGCGAAAGATGATGCGCTTGCGGCCCTCGTGGAGCAGTACGCCCCCACTCTGTACCGGGTCGCCTTTTCCGTTCTCCGTAACGCCGCTGATGCTGAAGATGCCGTGCAAGAGGCATTCCTGCGCGTGCTCCGCCACCGCGACACCCTGGAAGAAGTCCGCGATCAGCGTGTCTGGCTCGTGCGCATCGTGTGGAACATCGTTCTCGATCGCAAGCGCCGCGCCAAGACCCGCCCCGAAACCGACGACGTCTCAGAACTCGCGCGCGTGCTGCCCGCTACGGGCCTGACGGCGGAAGACCGCGCCGCGGCCGCGGAGCATCACGCCTTGGTGCTGGCCGAGGTCGACAAGCTTCCCCCCAAGGAGCGCCAGGTGCTGGTGCTCTCCGCATTTGAAGAGCTGAGCAGCGTTGAGATTGCGACCATTCTCGGCATCACTGAGTCCAGCGTGCGTTCGCGCCTCTTCCGCGCGCGCAACCTCATGGCCGACCTCCTCGAGCGCCCAAGGAGTGCAAGATGACTTCCCCCCGACAGAACGATATTCCCGATCGGGCCCCGAACGCCGACGAGACTTTGCGCCTCATCGCTACACTGCCGGCCCCCGATGGTCTCGCTGATCGCGTGCAGGCAAGGCTGGCTGCTGCTCCGCGCCGCCCCTTTCTGCTGAGCTCGTTTGGTTTCAGTCGCAATGGCTGGATGTTCAGCCCCGTCCTGCGCGGCTGCGCTGCTGCGGCCATCGTGGTGCTCGTCGCCGGCGGCGGATTCACCATCTACTCGCGCGTACAGCCCGCCCCCACTGCAAAGGTCATGGAGATGCCTACGCGCATCGGCCCGAACGGCGGCTTCTCCAACGCGGGCGCCATGCGCACCCCCGACACGCTGAACGGCCCTGTGCTGAAGGAGCCGGCTCTGAAGAATCCGGCGCTTGCGACCCCCGCAGCACCCGCGCAGCAGAATGTGATTGCGCCCATGCCCTCATCGCAGCCCCAGACCCTTGCCCCGAAGGCGGCACCGTCTAGCCACAAAAAGAAGGCTGCCGCGATCCGCTGAGATTCAAATCGATATGGCAACGCTCATCTTCGCCCTGTCTCAAGACGGTACCTGAGCTGTACCTGTGCTCCGTCGGGAAGTCGTTGCCACCAGGTCTCCAGGTT
Organism: Occallatibacter riparius; assembly: GCF_025264625.1. Lineage (NCBI taxonomy): Bacteria > Pseudomonadati > Acidobacteriota > Terriglobia > Terriglobales > Acidobacteriaceae > Occallatibacter > Occallatibacter riparius. The sequence goes on along the minus strand of NZ_CP093313.1, from coordinate 6,609,942 downwards.
GCCGAGCCGGCTCTTCCGCGTCACCAGAACGAATGGCTTGCTTTTCCAGTCCTCCCCACCGCAAACGCCGCCCTGGTATCCGAGGCCAACATTCCAAGTTTGGCCTACTCGCTCCAGTTTGGCGCGGTCGAATGTGAACGCCCATCTCTGCGCTGCATTCAGCGGAATCGTCGGGTAGGGGACTACTTCGAGCGCCAGCTTGCGTGACGGGTTCACGTCCACCACGGGCCAGATCCACAGGGCGCGTTTGTTGTGGGACTCCGATCCAGCCTCTTGCGAAAAATACACCTGCTGAATCCATCGGACACGGGGCTTGTTGATCATCTGCCCGCCCACAGCGGCAAGCCAGAGCTGGTCTTTGCCACCGTCGGTGTCGCGGTAGGCGAAGTCTGGAATGATCCAACGCCCGCGGGCCTGCGCCCACTCTGCAAACCGATAGTTCATCTGGGGCGAGGTCAAGTCGACGGCTCCCCGAACGATGATGATGTTGTGAACTGGATGCTCCTGCGCCGTCTCCGCCTGCAGAATCTTCGCGATGCAAAGAACAACAACCCCGATTGAAAGCCGCCAACCCATGCTCGAAACCCACCTTGGCCCAACTCTTCAAGCTATGGGTTCGGAGGGGCTTGGGTCGGTGTCGAGCGGCACACCTGTTTATGGCGGCTACTAGTGCGGCTGCTTCGCTGGTTCGCGCGTCAGGGCTTTGATGATCATTCCCAGCAGCGCGAGAATTACCGCGCCGAGAAACGCCGGCAGCAGCCCAACCACCTGGAATCCCGGCACAAGCGAGGAGGCCACCAGGATCATGATTGCGTTGATCACCATCAGGAAGATTCCCAGCGTGAGAATGCTGATGGGGAACGTCAGGATCTTGAGGATCAGTCCCACCGTGGCGTTCAGCAGCCCTATCACCGCTGCCGCAATCAGCGCCGCGGCAAACCCGCTCACGTGAAACCCCGGCACAAGCTCTGACGTGATCAACAGAGCCACAGCGCTCAACAGCCAGTGAAGCAATAGCCGCATCGAATCGTTCTCCTTGCACGTTCAGTATGACCGCAATCTATGCGTTTCCTGCAACCGCATCATAACCCGGACCCCGCTAAACTCAACAGAGAACGACCTTTTCCGCCGATGCGTGTCCAAACCCATAGTTCCCGCGTGCGACTCCGCTCCCAACTCGGCGCAATCTGTCTCTTTGTCGCGTCGATCGCCGCGGCCCAATCCAGTGCACCTCTGCCTGATCCGCGCCAGCTCATGCGCGACGTTGTCGCCCACCAGAAGCAGCTTGAGAAGGTGCGCGAAAACTACACCTACAGCTCGCAGATCACGCAGCAGGACCTCGACTCGAAGGGCAACGTCACGAAGACCGAAACGACGGAGAGCGAGAACTTCTTCGTGAACGGCCACGCCATCAGCCGCACCGTGAAGAAAGATGGCAAGCCGCTCAGCCCTCACGACGAGCAAAAGGAAACCGAGCGCGTAACAAAGCAGGTCCAGAAGGCCGAGAAGCTACCGCCCGATCAGCCGCTCGAAGGGCAGGCCATCAGCATCAGCCGCATCCTCGACATCATGGACGTCGGGCCGCCGCGCCGCGAGACCTTCCGCAACCGTTCCACCATCGTCTTCGACTTCGTCGGCCGAAAAGACGCGAAGGCTCACGGCATCGCTGAAGAGGCCTCGAAGAAGCTCAAGGGAACCATGTGGATCGACGAAGCGGACCGCGAAGTCGCGCACCTTGAGGTCACGTTCTACGACAACTTCCACATCGCCGGGGGCCTTCTCGCCAACATCCAAAAAGGCACAAGCTTCCGCTTTGACCAGGCACCCGTCGACGGTGCTCTCTGGCTGCCCACCGGCGGCGAAGGTAACGTGCAGTTGCGTGTCGTGATGGTGAAAGGAATTCGCCAGCATTTCACCGAGCGCAATTATGATTACAAGCGCTTCTCCGTCGAGACTCAGCAGAACAAGGATGCAAAGGTCGTCGGCAAGCCCTGATTCTGATTGACGCATCGACCGCCCGGAGGCACTTCATGATCGCACCGCCGCTCGCTGGCAACGTCCTCGGATCCGCGGGACACTCCTTCGCAGTCGCCGAATGGCGCGATGCGGGAGGCGAGTCTGCTTCGCCTCGCCACATCGCACCCTGGCACGTTCATCACAAAGATGACGAGGCTTGGTATGTGCTCGAAGGCGCGCTCTCAGTCCGCGCCGGCGATGAGGTAATCGAACTGCCGGCCGGCTCTGCGTATCTGGTTCCGCGCGGCACGCCGCACACTTACTGGAATCCCGGCCCCGCGCCCGTTCGTTATCTGCTCTTCATGACGCCCACAATTCTTCGCCTCATCCAGAGCATTCACGCGGCTACTGATCGCAGCCCCGCGGCCATGGCCGCTCTCTTCGCGCAGCACGACTCTGCGCTCGTCGATCCGCCGCCCGGCCTGTGACCGCTACACTCGAATCATGTTCGTGCGCAAGCTCAGCATCCAGCGCGTCGACGCCACCGGCGAACGCCACCCGTGCCCCATCCGCTGGATCGACAACTTCGCCATGCGCAACTTCACCAACGACGCGGTCTTCGACGACACACTCCCCATTGCCGATGGCTTGCTCGAAGCCGGCCATCGTGTCCCGATCGCGCGTCTACAGCATGCGATGGAAGACTGGTTTCGCCGCAAAGGCTATCTCAAGCCCGATGAGAGACTCGAGATCACCGAATTGAAGTAGCCTCGCAACCGCACCGACTCACTGTCCCCCGACTTCTTCCAGCAACTCCCTCAGCCGCGCCACCGCCGCCACCAGCCCTTCGCGTTCGCCTGCCTTTGCGCGCTCCAATGCTGTCTGCAACGGCCCGCGGCTCAGCGCCGGAATCTGCTCGCGCACGAATTTGCGCACAATGACCGTGGGATGAATCCGCGTTACGCGCCCATCCGCCGCGTCAGTCCGCCGCTCGATCATGCCGCGCTTCTCCAGCCGGTCCACAATCCCGCTCACAGTGGAGTGCGCCAGGCTCACCTCGCGGCTCAGGTCCTTCAGGCTGATGCCGTCATGCTGCACTACGGCCTGCATCACTGCGCTCTGCGGAATTGTCAGCTCGCCACGCGCCACTTCGGCTTCCAACGGCCTGCGCAACGCACGCCGGATGGCGCCGAGATCCTTCTCCATGCGCTCGGCTTGCGCCGAGATCTCCGAGCCGTTCTTCGCGCGTTTTCCCGCCACTTAGAGCACCCCCGGTATCAGCGCCTTCACGCGCTGTCGATAAGCAGCATACGCCTGCGGAAATGTCTCCAGCATGAGCCGCTCCTCCTGCCCGATTTTTATCGCGAGCGCCAGCGTCACCATCACCAACCCCAGCACGCAGCGCCATTCGCCGGACGCAATCATCGAACCCACGCACGCCGTCAGCAATCCTGTGTAGATAGGGTGCCGCGCTACCGCGTAGGGTCCGCTTGTGATCAATTCGTGGCCAGCCTTCACGGTCGCGCGCCCGCTCCAATTTGCGCCCAGCGTGATCCGCGCCCAGATAGCGAACGCGCACCCGATCATCGTCATCAGAACTCCGGCCAGCGCTAGCTCCCGCGAGTCCGTCATGAACCGCTGACCGAGCCACCCCGCGCGAAACCACGTGCTGCCCAGGAGCGAGAAACCCAGCAGCGCCAGCGCGAGGTGAAACACCCGCGCCCCTGAAGGCTGCGAGCGCACTGTCTTGCGCGTGAAAGGGAAGCCCACTGCCCACACCAGCCCCAGCGTCGCCCATGTACCTCCGATGGCCGCATGAATGTCGATTGTCATCGCCTGACCTCCTTGTACAATCCCGGTAAACTACGTCGCATACGATACGTCGTATACGACGTATGTTCCTATAAGCCCGCTGCGGTGTCAAGCCATTTCACGGAACCGCGGTTGGGCACTGGCCAGGGCTGATGGCTGAAAGCTGGTTGCTGACAGCTGTTCTAAACTAGATTCATGGTCTTCGTCCTCGATAATTACGACTCGTTCACCTACAACCTCGTCCAGTATCTGGGCGAGCTCGGCGCAAAGATTGAGGTGCGCCGCAACGACGAGCTTACGGTCGAAGAAGTCGAAGCCCTCAAGCCGGAGCGCATCCTGCTCTCGCCCGGCCCCTGCACGCCAGCGGAGGCCGGCATCCTGGTTCCGCTCATTCGCCACATGGCGGGCAAGGCGCCTATGCTCGGCGTCTGCCTCGGCCACCAGGCCATTGGCGAGGCCTTCGGCGGCGATGTCGTCCGCGCGCGCAACCTTATGCACGGCAAGGTCAGCAAGGTCGATCACAACGGAACCGGTGTCTTCCGCGGCCTGCCCACACCGCTCACATGCACGCGCTATCACTCGCTCATCGTGGCGGAAGACACGCTGCCCGCTGAGCTCGAGGTCACGGCCCGCACGCCCGAGCCGGACGGCGCCTCCGTTATCATGGGCCTGCGCCATCGCAGCCTGCCCATTGAAGGCGTGCAGTTCCACCCAGAGAGCGTGCTTACTGAAGGCGGCCGTCAGATGATCCGCAACTTCCTGGAAATGTAGATGGCTGTGGTTTCGAGGCACGGAGTGAGATGTGCTTCCGCGTGCGCCGCACTTATGTGCTTCTCCGCGGCAGCGCAACAGCCCGTCAACCCGACTCAACTCTCCACCGCCATGCCCGGCCTGGCCTCAACTGCTTCGCCCATCGCCATCGTCCCTGTGGATGCCTCCACCAGCGTTACGGGCGCTCTCTCGATCAGTGCGGGCAAAGCTGTAATTGCCACGACGGGCAGCATCACCTCTGCCGCAAAAGCCACTGAAGTTGTTCTGCCGCACCGCGGCACTCTGCGCGTTTGCGCCGCCACTACCGTCAATCTCGCGGCCGACAACAGCGTTCCCTCTGGCGAAACACCTGGCCTGATGATGTCTCTTGACCACGGTGCCATCGAAACCAGCTTTGCCACCGGCCAGAACGCCGACGTCGTGCTCACGCCCGACTTCCGTATCCTCATCGGAGCCCCAGGCTCGTCCGACCTGAAGGTGCGTCTCGGGGAGCATGGCGATACCTGCGTCGATAATCCGGGAACACACGCGCCGTATGTCGTTGTCAGCAGCGTGTTCGATGGAGGCGCCTATCGCGTGCAGCCCGGCCAGCGCGTGATGTTCCAGCATGGCAGCCTCTCTGAAGTTGTCGACAACGAGAAGGAACCCTGCGGATGCCCGCCTGAACCCAAGCCCGGCACCAATGATTTCCCCTTAGCGCAAAGCGCCGGCATCGGCCCGCAGGCGCCGCCCATCACGGCTCCTCCGGCTGCTTCCGTTTCCAAGCCAGCCGAACAAACCACAGTCAATCAGCCGCTCGTCTATCAGGCGCAACCGGCTGCGCCCGAACAGCCCGCAGCAGCACCCACTACCGATGCCACGGAACAAGCTCCCGCACCGCAGCCTGCGCCGGCCAAGCCCAGCCCGCAGAAGAAGAAAGGCTTCTTCCACAGCGTCGGCCAGTTCTTCCGCAAGATTTTTGGCGCAGAGTAGGCGGCAGATCGATTTCAGGCAGGCGGAGGCCCGGGAATCACTCCGAGCTGCTGCATCAATCCGAGCGTGTCCATCAGGATCCGGCTGTCTGCCATTTTCCCGTCGCTCAGACGATCGATCACTACGCCGGGAACCGCGACCTTCCGCCCCGTCGCAGGAACCCCAAGAAAATCACCGCTGTGCGTTCCCGACCACTTGAATCGCGAAACCACCTTGTCGCCGGAAGCTATTGTCTCTTCGATCACCCACTGAATATCCGGGAAAGCGGTCCGCATCATCACGACGACATCTTTCAAGCCTTGCCGGCCTTGTTGCTGGCCGGGCAGCGGATCGAGTTCGACGAAGTCTTCGTGAACAAGCTCGTCGGCTGCTTCCAGCCGGCCCTGATTGATGACTTCCTCTACGAATCTCTGCATAATGGCGACGTTCTGGATTTCCGGCAAGTCCTTGATCCTCCGCAGACGTTTGTACCAGCCCGGAAATCATAAATCCGGATCATCGACTATGAGGAGGGGCGACTCTTTTTCAGCCTCTACGACGCTTTCTTCTGTTCTTCTTCCGCCGCGAGCTGCTTCTCCTGCTTTTCTGCGACCTTCATGATTTCCTCGGTCTCTTTGCCATAGATCGCCTGTCCGTACTCCAGTACCGTCACGAGGCCAACGCCACCGCAGATGTTGCCCGCCACCGCCGGCCCCAGCCACTGCGCATAGGCTCCCCACGACGCGTGGCCCGTGAGAACGGCTACCAGGATCTCGCATGAGCTAGCTATGCAGTGTGCAAAATTTCCGGCGCCCACTACAAACGTGAGCATCCAGATCAGCACAACTGATCCGGTAATCGAGTGCGATCCCGAAACGAGCCAAGCAGCCAACGCGATCATCCATCCGCCAATCACGCCCGACCAAAAAAGTGCGCTTGGCGGATGCGACAGCCCTTGCACCCCCAGTTTCACCAGTGCGTCCACAAATCGCGGCTCCAGCGCGGGTGTGCGCGCCGCCAACGCCGAGAAGGCCAGTGCGCCAGCGATGTTTGCCGGCAGCACAATTGACCAGAGCCGCACGGTATTCCAGAATTCGCGCTTCTCTGCCAGCACGAGCGCAACCGGGTAAAGCGTGTTCTCCGTAAATAGTTGCGCCCGCCCAATGATCACTACGATGAAGCCAAGCGGATAGAGCATGCTCGCCAGCAGGTGCGCTGACGGCGACGCGCCCAGCAGAGCGAGCCCAATCGCCGACCCCAGCGCGGAGAAGCCCATGAACGCGCCGCCGCCAAACCCTGAGATGGCCAGCGACACGTTCGAGCGCTTCAACTCCTGCCGCGCGTTGCTGGCTACCTGCTTGTAGATGTCCTCGGCCGACGGACGCGCCAGGTTCTTCTGGTGCGAGTCCACGGGCTGCGGCCCTGCCTTCTCAGCTTTCCTGCGGCGAAACGGGTAGCGCATGAACGCGGGTCTCCTCAGTCCCGTGCATGGCGCAAGGGGCTGAGTGTATAGATGCACGCCTGTTCCTCGTTCGTCGGTTCAGGCTGCGGTTTGAGGGGGAGAGTCGCCGGGAAATTAGGAAAGCAAGTACCCGTAACTGTTCTACAATTCTGTCCGTCCATTGCATTGAAGGGGGCCCCATATGCTTTGCCATGTTGTTTCTTCGTCTCGACTCCTGTTTGCCGTTATCACCGGTGCGGCTGTGTTCGGCGCCGTCCAGCTTGCCGCTGCACAGACTCCGGCTTCATATACCCCCTCAACCGCGGGCGCCTCGTCCATCCCGGCTCCAATCCTCAACGCCAGAACCGTTTTTATCGCCAACGGAGGAGCCGATGGCGGACTGTTCCCTGAGCCCTTCTCCGGCGATCCCAACCGCGGATACTTCGCGTTCTTCGCTCAACTCAAATCGGTGGGCAAGTACGATCTGGTTTCGGATCCGTCGCAGGCCGACCTCGTCATGGATATCCAACTCACCGCGCCTAACGGCCCCCGCCAGGGTGGCAAGCAGCTTGGCGCCGCCGATCCACTCCCGTTCTTCAAGCTCGTGATCTACGACGCCAAGACCCGCTTCGCCCTGTGGACCATCACCGAGCCAATCGAATGGGCCATTCTGCAAAAGACTCACGACCGTAACTTCGATGATGCCGTTGTACGGCTTTCCGCGGATGTTCAAGCGCTGAGCCAGAAAAGCACCGCCAGCCTCTATCCACAACCGTCCACCCGGCTGGTTCCGGCGTGGCAGCGTTGAGCACGGCTCCTAGTGGGCACGAAGCCGGACAAATGGCGAATTTTGCCCCGGTTTTTGTGAGATAGATCACCAGAAACGGCTGCGGTTTGGCCCCGGAGAGCGCCGCAGGGTGGGCTCAAGGGCAAAAAAGCCGGGTCGATACCCGAAAATACCCCGCTGGCCGGCGCGGCCGCCCTGCATGAAGTTTCTTTGGTAAGTAACTGTATTGGCAGTATTTAGTTATGATGAAGGGAAACTTTGGGTAGTCGAGGCTTTAGTTCTGTTCCAAGAAAAAGGTCACATTTGAGAACCAAATTGGTAAAATGTCAGGATGGAAATTCGACGAAGGTCAGGTGCAGTTGGCCTGATTACTCCGCTCCGAATTTGGCTGCTTGCTGGTTTGTGTTCCCTTGTACTAGCCGGTGTGATCATCACCCTGGCCACTCGAACCGTACAGGCGGATGTCAAAGTGCCCCAGCAAATGGCTACTGTGCCACCTTCGGTTCCGGCTACTCCCAATGCTGCGCCGGACTCGCTGACTCTTCAGGGAACCGCCACAACCCGGCGTAAGGGCCTTCTGAAAGGCCTTGCAAGCTGGTATGGCGAGGAATTCGATGGCCAGAAGACGGCCAGCGGCGAAACGTTCGATGAGAATGCAATGACTGCGTGCCATCCAACGTTGCCGTTCGGATCCCTGGTGAGGGTGGTGAACGTACGAAACGGGCGTTCGGTGATTGTTCGTATTACCGACCGCGGTGCACTGGCGAAGGGACGGATCATCGACCTTTCAAAGGCCGCCGCTGAGAAGCTCGCTATGACCCGGGCGGGACTGGCTCCAGTGGTACTGGATGTGCTTTCGCGAGGGTCTAATCAGAACGGAGGGCAACACTAACCAGCACGATCTTGCATAGGGCGGCGGCCGGTTCCATTTGGAACCGGCCGCTGTGCTTTTGGGAGCCATTGTCTATGATGGCGGCATGACGAAGAAGATTCGCTGGGGAGTTTTGAGCACCGCTGCTATCGGCGTGAAGAAGGTGATTCCGGGCATGCAGCTCGGCCAGTACTCGGAGGTGACGGCCATCGCCTCACGCGAGCTGAGCAAAGCAAAATCGGCCGCCGATGAGCTGGGCATTGCGAAGGCCTATGGGTCTTACGAGGAACTGCTCGCGGACCCTGAGATTGACGCTATTTACAATCCGCTTCCGAACCAGCTCCACGTGCCGTGGACGGCGAAGGCCGCGGAAGCAGGAAAGCACGTGCTCTGCGAGAAGCCGCTGAGCATTACGGTGGCGGAGGCCGAGTCGCTGCTGGAGGTGCGCAGCCGCACCGGCGTCAAGATCGGAGAGGCGTTTATGATCCGCAGCTTCACGCAGTGGCTGCGGTTGCAGGAATTGCTGCGCGAGGGGCGAATTGGCGAGCTGCGGGCGGTGACGGCGTTCTTCAGCTACTTCAACGTGGACCCCACGAATATTCGCAACATGGTGGAGACGGGCGGCGGCGCACTCTACGACATAGGATGCTACTGTATCCAGTCGGCGCGGACAGGGTTTGGCACGGAGCCGACGCGGGTTGTGGGGCTCATCGAACGCGATCCGGCAATGGGCACCGACAGGTTGACTTCGGCGCTGATGGAGTTCCCTGGCGGCCAGGCGACATTTACGTGCAGCACGCAGACGATTCCTTACCAGCGGGTGCATTTCGTCGGAACGAAGGGGCGCATCGAGATCGAAATTCCATTCAATGCGCCGAAGGACCGGCCGACGCGACTGTTCATTGACGAGACGGGCGACATCTTCGGCTCCGGTATCGTGACGGAGGAATTTGCCACTGCCGATCAGTACACGATGCAGGGCGATGCTTTTTCGAAGGCGATTCTAGAAGGCGGCGAGGTTCCCGTTCCGCTCGAAGAAGGAATCGCAAATATGGCGGTGATTGAAGCGATCTTCCGGTCGGCGGAATCGGGCGGATGGGAGAAAGTGCCGAGTGGCAGAGTGGCAAAGTGACGGTCGATGTCGGCGAGTGCGGAAGGGGCAACCAGAATCACGCCGGTCGGGCGCGGAAACCGCTAGTTGAGCAGCGAGCGGACCAGAGTGTCGGCGAGCCAATTCTGGTATTTTTGAGAACTCCATCCCCGCTCGCGCACCAGCATCCGGTATATGTCGCTTCCCGTCAGCGTCCAGAAGATATCGCGCGCCATTCGGGAATTCAGATCGGGGCGTAGGCT